>DATAGN010000133.1:0-2424 GCA_036263715.1 Ramlibacter sp. | reverse complement strand
CGCAACCCAACCTACAGGAACCCGTAGGTTGGGTTGCCCGAAGGGCACCCCAACACTTGACGTAGGTCGGGGTGAGCGGCGCAGCCCGAACCCCGACACTCACCCCCCCGCCATCCCCCGCAACGCCTCCGCCGTCGCCGCATCCGCCGGAAAGAAAGTCTCCAGCGCCAGCTCCTGCAAGGTCACGTCCACCGCCGTCCCGAACACGGTGGTCGTGCTGATGAACGACAGCTCGCCGGCCGGCGTGCGCAGGCGCAGGGGCACGGCGATCCCCAGCACCTCGCCTTCGATGCGCGTGTCGTCGGCACCCGCGGGCACCGGGTAGGTGCGCAGCTCCGCCTCCAGCGCCTGCAGCGTCGCATCGCCGGTCGCCTGCACCTGTTGCCGCAGGCGCTCGAACAGGTGATGGCGCCACTGCCCCAGGTTCACCAGGCTGCCCCCGAGCCCGCGCGGATGCACGCTCAGGCGCAGCACGTTCACCGGCGGCTGCAGCAAGGCGGGATCCACGCCCCCCAGCAGCTTGGGCACGACCGCGTTGTGCGCAAGCATGTTCCAGTGGCGGTCCACGGCCAGGGCCGGGTAGGGCTCGTGGCTGCGCAGGATCAGCTGCACCGCCTCCCGGGCAGCCGCCAGCGCCGGATCGTCCAGCGGCCGCTCGCGGTACATCGGCGCATAGCCCGCGGCCACCAGCATGGCGTTGCGCTCGCGCAGCGGCACGTCCAGGCGCTCGGCGAGGCGCAGCACCATTTCGCGGCTGGGCGCCGAGCGTCCCGTCTCCACGAAGCTCAGGTGACGCGTGGAGATGTCCGCCTCCCCGGCCAGGTCCATCTGGCTCATGCGGCGGCGCATCCGCCAGGCGCGCAGGTGCTCGCCGAAGGAAGGCGGCCGTGCGGCGGCGGCAGGGGCGGTGGCAAGGTCCATGCGCAATGGTAGAGCGGCGCGGTGCCGGCGCCATGACGTCGGAGGTAATCGACCGTGCGCGCCCCGCGGCGGACAGTGCGGGCCTTCACCTCAAGGAGCTGCCATGAACGTCCTGTCTTCCCCGCGTTTCCTGCCCACGGTGCTGTGGATCGACGCTGCATCGTGCGTCGCCAGTGGCGTGCTGCAGATCGCCGTGCCCGCGCGCGTCGCCGGCCTCCTCGGACTGCCGCCGCTGCTGGTCACGCTCACCGGCTGGGTCCTCCTCGCCGCCGCCACGCTGGCCATCCTGGGCGCCCGCAACACCGCGCGCCGTGGCGTCATCGGCCTGCTGATCGCGGGCAACGTGCTCTGGGTGCTCGGATGCCTGGAGCTGCTGTTCACCGCCGGCACGCCGACGCCGCTGGGGTATGCCTGGCTCGCGATGCAGGCCGTCGCCGTCGGCGTGCTCGCGGAACTCGAGTTCATCGGGCTGCGCCGCAACGGGCTGGTCGATCGGACAAGGGCGGTGCAGTCCGCGTCCCGGGTTTGATCGCCGGCCGCCCTGGATCCCCGCCTCCGCGGGGCTGACAAGGGCCTTCTTGTATGCTGGCACCTCCCGCGCACGAGCGCCACGCAGCCACGAGAAGAAGCCCATGACCCGCGTTTTCAACTTCAGTCCCGGTCCCGCCACGCTGCCGGAGGCCGTCTTGCGCCAGGCGGCGGACGAGATGCTGGACTGGCGCGGCTCCGGCATGTCGGTGATGGAGATGAGCCACCGCGGCAAGGAGTTCATGTCCATCCACGCCGAGACCGAGGACCTGGTCAAGGAGCTGATGGGGATCCCCGGCAACTACAAGGTCCTGTTCATGCAGGGCGGCGCGATCGGCGAGAACGCGATCGTGCCGCTCAACCTGATCGGCGCCACCGGCCGCGCCGACTACGTGCTCACCGGCGACTGGTCGAAGAAGTCGTACAAGGAAGCCAGGACCTTCGGCACCGTCAACGTCGCCGCCACCGGTGAAGCGAGCAAGTTCACCGCCATCCCGAAGCAGTCCGAATGGAAGCTCGATCCCGGCGCTTCCTACGTGCACATCTGCTCCAACGAGACCATCGGTGGCGTGCAGTTCCACTGGACGCCCGACACCGGCAAGGTGCCGCTGGTGGCCGACATGTCCTCGGACATCCTCTCGCGTCCGATCGACGTCTCGAAGTACGGCCTGATCTACGCCGGCGCGCAGAAGAACATCGGCCCCTCGGGCCTGACCATCGTGGTGGTGCGCGAGGACCTGCTCGGGCACGCGCTGCCCACCACGCCCTCGGCCTTCAACTACCAGACGCAGGCCGAAGCGGACTCGATGTACAACACGCCGCCCACCTATGCGATCTACATCGCCGGCCTGGTGCTCAAGCACGTGAAGGCCGCGGGCGGCATGCAGGCGATGGCGGAGCACAACGCGAAGAAGGCCAAGCTGCTCTACGACTTCCTGGACGGCAGCAGCTTCTTCCGCAACCCCGTCGCCATGG
>DATAGN010000132.1:0-19717 GCA_036263715.1 Ramlibacter sp. | reverse complement strand
CCCAGGCCGCGTCCGGGTGGAAACACCATTCGCGCCGGGGGCGAGTGTGTCTACATTGGGGCCTTTCGCCCTCATTTTCCCTTTCGAATCCAGGAGCCTCGATGCGTATCAGCCGCCGTGTCCTCATGTCCCTCGCCAGCGTCTCGGCCCTGGTCGCCGCCGCACCCGCGCTGGCACAGGGAGCCTACCCGAACAAGCCGATCACCATGATCGTGTCCTATCCCGCCGGGGGCGACACCGACGCGCTGGCGCGGCTGTACGCCGAGAAGCTGTCGGCCCGCCTGGGCCAGACGGTGGTGGTGGAGAACCGGCCCGGTGCCAGCGGCACCATCGGCAACGCCTACGTCGCCAAGGCGACGCCGGACGGCTACACGCTGCTGTTCACGCCCAACACGATCTCCATCGCGACGCTGGTGCTGAAGGCGGGTCCGAGCGGCCCGGCGTACGACGTCCTGACGGACTTCACGCCCATCATCCAGGCCGGCAGCCAGTCGCTGTTCCTGGTGGTGAACACCGCCACCGGCGTCACCAACGTGCGCGACCTCGTCGCCGCGGCGAAGTCCGAGAAGATCCGCAGCTACGCCAGCCCCGGCAGCGGCTCGCCGATGCACATCCTGGGCGAGGCGTTCAACAGGGCGGCGGGCATCAAGATTTCGCAGGTGCCCTACCGGGGCAGCGCCCCTGCCATCGCCGACCTGGTCGGCGGGCACATCCCCTTCATGTACACGACGCTCGGGCCCGTCGCCCAGCACATCGCCACCGGCAAGCTCGCGGCGATCGGCGTGGCCGACCCGAAGCGCTCGCCGCTGATGCCCAACGTGCCCACGCTGGCGGAGGCCGGTTATCCGGATGTCTACGTCGGCGCGTGGCAGGGCCTCATGGGCCCCAAGGGCCTGCCCGCGAACGTGGTGCGCACGCTCAACACGGCGATGAACGAGATCATCAAGATGCCCGATGTCATCCCGCGCATGACGGCCATGGCGCTGGTGCCCACCGGCGGCGAGCCAGGCACCCTGGCGCGCGCCGTCAGCGACGAGCACTCCCGCTACGGCAGGATGATCAAGGAATTCAACATCCAGGCGGACTGACCAGGCAGGCCGGCGCTCAGCGCAGCGCCGCCTCGTAGTACCTCGGCTCGTAGTACGCGGTGACCGGCTGCATCTTCTTGGAGGGCCGGGCGTACTTCTCGCGCAGGGCCAGCACGGTCTGCGTGCCCGCGGCGTTCAGGCGCGCGTCGCGCGTGAAGCCGCTGCTCGGATGCAGCAGCACGTCGTAGGCCGTTGCAGCGGCCTGCGGCGTGGAGTTCGGCACGTTCTTCAGGAACAGGTCCAGCGCGGCCTGCTTGTTGCGCGGGTCGTAGAGCCAGTCGAGCGAGCGGCGGTAGGCGCGGATATAGCCGGTGACCAGCTGCGGGTTCTGCTGTGCCCAGCTGCGGCGCACGCCCGCCACCAGCCCCTGGTAGCTGCCCAGCGCACTGGACGCATCCGCCAGGACGTTCATGCCGCCCGAGCGGGCCAGCACCTCGAAGGGCGAGATCAGCATCGTGGCGGCATGGCGCTTTTGCATCAGCTGCTCGTAGCGCTGCATCACGCCGCCCGCCGGGGCCGTGGTGTAGTCGCGCCCGAGGACCAGGCCATTGCGCTCCAGCATCTCGAGCAGCACGAAGGCATAGCCCGTGGTCAGCGCGTCGACCGAGATCTCGCGGCCTTTCAGCTGCGCGATGCTGGTGACCTCCGGAACGGAGACGAGCTTCAGGAAGCCGTTGTCCCCACCCATGACCGCCACCAGGTCGGAGCCGTCGACGCCGGGGGCGCCCTGGCCTTCGCGGTAGGCGACGATGTTGTCGATGGCCGTCATGGCGATCTCGAAGTCGCCGCGCACGAGGCCGGTGAGCTGGAAGGTGGAGTTCGGCGTGTTGACCATCTTCAGGTCCAGGCCTTCCCGCGCGAAGTAGCCCTGCGACAGCCCGGCCCACAGCGGCCAGTTGAAGCCGCCCGGGAAGACGATGACCCTCACCTCTTTGGGCGGGCCCGCGGGCGCCGCGGCCTGCATCATCGGTGCGCTGGTGCAGCCTGCGAGCAGCAGAGCCGCGGACGCTGCCATGAAGAGTCTCCTGAATGCCATGCCGGTTTCCTTTTCGTTCTGACCTTGGGAAGCAGCCCCATCATTCGGGCGCGAGGCAGGCGGCAGCCAGTCTGGTTAACCCTGACGCGGCGTGCTGCGGTAATCTCGGTGCATGGCCCATGTGATCACTCCCCGCATCGTGTCGGCGACCGCCGCCTCCGTCCTGCTTGCCGGCTGCGGCTGGATCAATGCGCCGGGCTGGGGACCGTCGCCCACCACCGAGGTGCGCCAGGCGGTCGTGGTGCCCGCCGCGGCCGCGGTGGTCAGCCGCGAGGAGGCCTGCGCCGAATTCGCTTGGCGCATGTCCTTCCAGTTCCCGCAGGACCGCTCGCTGGTCTACAACCAGGAGTACACCCGCTGCATGCAGCCGGTGGCGGCGGCCGGGGCGTCGCCGGCCGTGGCGCCGGCGGTCGTGGCACCCGGCAGCGCAGGCGGCGCAGTGGTCAGGCCTGGCGCACTGCCCAACACGCCTCCTGCGCGCAGCGGGATCACGCGGCCGTACCGGAACTAGCCGCGGCCCCCGCTGCGCGACTCCCTTGACTGCTGCCATGTGCCGCGCTCGCGGCTTTGCCCTTCCACTGCTTGCATCCTTCGCATTGGCTGCGTGCGGCGGCGGTAGCACGCCCGAGCCGGCCGCCTCTCCCGCAGCGACGAGTGCGCCTGCGACGCCGGCGACCAGCGCGCGAACTCCGGCCGACCTGATGGACCTCTCCGGCTGGAAGTTGAACCTGCCGGTGGACGCGGAGGGCGGCACCGGCGGAAACGGGGGCGTGCAGTACGGCGCCCGCACGCTGCTGCCACAGCAACTGGCGGCCGGCTACCAGAGTGACTGGTTCCACGCCGATGCGCAGGGCCGCATCGTGTTCACGGCGCCCGCCAACGGCGCGGTCACCACGCCCGGCACCGGCTCCGACCACACCCGCTCGGAATTGCGCGAGTTCCACCTCGCCGGAGATGGCAACGGCAACTGGACGGGGTCCGGCACGCTGTCCGCCGCTTGCGAGGTGCGCCAGGTCGCCACGGCCTCGCCCAAGGCGGTGATCGGCCAGCTGCGCAGCGAAGACCACGTGTTCGCCCAGGTGGTCTATCGCCCGGCGACGGCGGACGTCGCCGTGGACGTGTACGAAAGGAATGCGCCGGGAAGTCCGCACGCGCTGCACGTGCTGGCGACCGGCGTCGCGCTCGGCCACCCCCTTGCCTACACGCTGTCCTTTTCCGGCGGCCGGCTCACGGCGACCGTGAACGGCACCAGCCGCACCTTCACCCCCGCCGCTGGCTGGAGCACCGTGCCGCTGTACTTCAAGGTGGGTGCGTACCACTCGGCCCCCAATGTGGGCAATGCCGCGGGCGACCGGTCGGTGGTGGCCTGTTCCGGCATCCGGGTCTCGCACTAGGGGCCCCCTTCCCGGCTTCGGTCAAAATGGGGGCATCTTGAAGCAGTACCCCCCATTCCCGACATGAAGTGCAGGCCCGGTGACATCGCGCAGGTGCTGCGCTCCACCCACAACCAGAGCGTGGGCCTCTATTGCCAGGTGCGCCACCGCGCGGAAAACGGCGAATTCGGGCCGGAATGGATCGTCGAATTCCCGCACGACGTGCCGGCGATCAGCCGCAAGGGCTACGAGCTGCGCTGCACCCTGTGCGCCATGCCCGACGCCTGGCTGCTGCCCCTGCGCCCCAGCGACGACGTCGACGAGATCCTGCGCATCGTCGGCCTGCCGCGCGATGCCTTCACGCCGCTGAAGGCCACGGCAACCTGAAAAGAGGCGGTCCCATGCACAACATGTCCACCCGCTGGCTGCTGAACATCGGCCATGCCATGGACCACATGTTCCTGCTGATCTTCGCGACCGCGGTGACCAGCATCGCCGTGGAGTTCGGCATGGGGCGGTGGGAGGACCTGATGCCCTACGGCGTCGCCGCGTTCTTCTTCTTCGGCATCGGCTCGCTGCCCGCGGGTCGGCTGGGCGACGCCTGGGGACGCCGGCCGATGATGATCGTGTTCTTCGTCGGCATGGGCCTGTCGGCGCTGCTGGTGAGCGTCACCACCACCCCGATGCAGATGGCCGTGGCGCTGGCGCTGCTGGGATGCTTCGCCTCCATCTACCACCCGGTGGGGATCCCGATGCTGGTGCAAGGCGCGCCGCGGCCCGGCCTCACCATCGGCATCAACGGCCTGGTGGGCAACCTGGGCGTGGCGGTCGCGGCCGTGGCCACGGGTTACCTCGTGAAGTACTTCGGCTGGCGCGCCGCTTTCGCCGTGCCGGGCGCGATCAGCCTCGCCTGCGCCCTTGCGTTCGCCCTGCTGGCGCCGCGCGAAGTGTCGGCGCCGGCCAAGAAGAAGTCCGTGTCCGTGACGCCCGCGGGTGTCTCCATGGCCAAGCTGTTCCTGGTGATGACCATCGCGGCCACCAGCGGCAGCCTGCTGTTCAACTTCTCGACCAACAGCAACTACGAGCTGCTCACCGACCGCATGCGCAGCATCCTGCAGGACCCGGCGCACCTGGGCGTGCTGCTGGCGCTGGTCTACACCGCGGCTTCCTTTTCACAGCTGGCCGTGGGCCACCTCATCGACCGCGTGGCGCTCAAGAGCCTGTACCTGGCTGTCATCGGCGTGCAGGCGGTGCTGCTGACGGTCTCGCTCGCCGCCGACGGCTGGGTGTTCTACGTGCTGCAGTTCCTGTTCATGGCCTCGATCTTCGGCGCGATTCCCTTCACCGACGCGATGATCGTGCGCTTCGTCGACGACAGCATGCGCTCGCGCGTGTCCGGCATGCGGCTGGCCGTGTCGCTGGGCGCGAGCTCGCTGGCCGTGTGGCTGATCGGCCCGGTGGTCAAGCAGGCGGGCTTCAGCGCGCTGCTGGGCGTGATGGCCGTCGTCTCCGTGATCACCTTGCTGGTGGTCAGCCAGCTGCCGGTGACGCCGAAGCCGGCCCGGCACGTGCCGCCACTTGGCGACGGCAATCCGGCACCGCGCTGAGGGCCTTGCTCACCCCACCGGGTGCAACTCCAGCAGCCGCCGCTTGAGCACCTTGCCGCTGCCCGTCATCGGGAAGGCCTCCACCGTGCGGATCACCGACGGCTGCTTGTAGGGTGCCAGCTGCTCGCGCAGGTGGCGGCGCAGCGAGGCCTCGTCGAGCGTCGTCGCCCCATGGCGCAGCTCCACGTATGCCACCACGTCCTCGTTGCCGTCCTGCCCGGGCCGTCCCACCACGGCGGAGCGCTCGATGGCAGGGTAGGCGTTCAGCACCGCCTCCACCTCCGCCGGGTACACGTTGAAGCCCGAGCGGATGATCATTTCCTTCAGGCGCCCGACCACGAACAGCGCGCCGTCGGCGTGCAGCTCGCCGAGGTCGCCGCTCGCGTACCAGCCGCCTTCCTTGATGACCGCAGCCGTGGCTGCCGGATCGCGGAAGTAGCCCGGCATCAGGCCCACGCCGCGCATCCAGATCTCGCCGCGCTCGCCGGTCGGCAGCGTCCGTCCGGTCTGCGGGTCGACGATCCGCAGCTCCGCGCCGTCCACGACATACCCGGCCGATGTGTCCTGGCGCCATTCGCCCAGGCGGGTCAGGTGCACCGAGCCGGCGTATTCCGACAGGCCGTAGCCGTGGTGCAGCGGCTTGCCGAAGGCGGCCTCCACGCGCTGCTTCAGGGCCATGTCCAGCGGCCCCGCGCCCGTGTAGACATAGCGCAGCGCCGGCGCATCCGGATGCCGCACGCCGGCCTTGTCCATGTGCGCGAGCAGCCGCGAAAAGAGGGTCGGCGGGCCTTGCAGCTGCGTGATGCCGTGCCGGGCCAGGTCGTGCAGCGCATCGGCGGGATCGAAGGCGCTGCGCATCAGCAGCGTCGCGCCGGCGGCCAGCGATGCCACCAGCACCGTGCCCAGGCCGAAGATGTGCGTCATCGGCAGGTAGGCATAGGAGCGGTCGTCCTCGCCGAGTTCACGCGATGCCGCCGATACGCGGCCGAAGTGCGTGACGCCTTCGTGCGTCATCAGCACGCCCTTGGGCGTGCCGCTGGTGCCGGAGGTGAAGATGATGGCGGCCACGCGCTCGGCCAGCGGACCGGTCTCGGCCACCGCCTCGGCGCGCACGGGGCTGCGCTGCAGGCCGGCCACCACCGATGCGCGTGGCTCGAAGCGCGCCGCATGCGCGGCCGCATGCTGCGAGGCAGCGCTGGTGAAGTAGTGCACGCGCGCATCGGCCTTGGCGGAGAAGGCCGCCACTTCGCCCGGCGCCATACGCGCATTCACGCCGCAGGACCACGCGCCGATGCGGCTGCAGGCGAGGATCAGCGCCAGGTGCTCGGGGCAGTTCTCGGCCACCGCCATCACGCGGTCGCCGGGCCGCACGCCGTCCGCCCGCAGTTCCTCCTCGAGCGCATCGACCAGCGTGCCGACCTGCGCATAGGTCATGGTCGCCAGGCTGCCGCCTGCGCGCGGCAGGTGCAGGAAGACGCGTTGCGGGCTGCGGCGCAGCCACGCATCGAACAGCGCGTGGATGCGCTCGCCGGCCATGCTCATTCGACCTTGATGTCCTTGGTGACCGTGGCCCACATCGCGCGTTCCTTGCGCGCCCGCGCGTCGACGATCTCCGGCGCGCCGCTCCAGAGTTCGTAGCCCGCGCCTTCCAGCCTGGCCTTGAGGTCGGGGTCCTTCAGCGCGTTGGCGAAGGCCTGCGTGTAGCGGGCGGCCAGCGCCCTGGGCAGTTGCGGCTGCGCGTACACCGCGTACCAGCCGCCGACCTCGTAGTCGGGGATGCCCATCTCGGTCATCGTCGGCACCTGGGGCAGCGAAGGATTGCGCGTGGGCGAAGTGACCGCGATCGCGCGCACCTTATCCGTGGCGATGAAGCTGCGCGCCGTGCTCACGATGTCGAACATCATGGTGAGCTGGCCGCCCATCACGTCGGCCATGGCCGGCGCGTTGCCCTTGTAGGGCACGTGCAGCATCTTCGTGCCGGTGCGCGCGGCGAGCAGTTCGCCCGAGAGGTGGTTGGAGCCGCCCACGCCCGCGGAGCCGTAGCTCACCTTGCCGGGGTTGGCGCGCGCGTAGTCGATCAACTCGCGCAGGTTCCTGAACGGCAGGTCCCGGTTGATCACCAGCACGTTGTAGTAGCTGAGGATTGGGGCGATCGCCAGCAGGTCCTTGTTGGGATCGAAGGGCATCTTCGGCATGACGTTCGGGCTGATCGTCACGGTGGGGCTGGCGGCGAACCACAGCGTCGCGCCGTCGGGCGTTGCCTTCGCGACGCCGTCGCCCGCGGTGGTGGCATTCGCACCGGGCTTGTTTTCCACCAGCACCGTCGTGCCCAGCTCCTTGGCAAGCACCGGCGCGATCATCCGCGCCGCCTGGTCCACCGGGCCGCCTGCCGTGTAGCCCACGATCAGCCGCACCGTCTGCGGCACCTGCTGGGCCTGCGCGAGGCCCGTGCCCAGCGCGATGGCCGCGGCCAGCAGCGAACGTTTCACCATGTCGATGGGGCGCATGCCTGTCTCCTGAAGGGTTGGATGGGTTTCAGCGGCTCGAATCGCGCACCATGTTGCGCGCAATCACGATCTGCTGGATCTGGGTGGTTCCCTCATACAGGCGGAAAACCCGCACGTCGCGGTAGAAACGCTCGATCCCGTGGTCGGCCATGTAGCCGGAGCCGCCGAAGATCTGCACCGCCCGGTCGGCCACGCGGCCGCACATCTCGGAGGCGAACATCTTGCAGCACGAGGCTTCGGTGGACACGTTCAGGCCCTCGTCGCGCCGGCGGGCCGCATCGATCACCATGCAGCGCGCCGCATAGATCTCCGCCTGGCTGTCGGCCAGCATGGCCTGCACCAGCTGGAACTCGGCGATGGGCTGGCCGAACTGCTTGCGCTGGATCGCGTAGGCGAGGGCGTCGCGCAGCATGCGCTCGGCCACGCCCACGCAGATGGCGGCGATGTGGATGCGCCCCTTCTCCAGCACCTTCATCGCGGTCTTGAAGCCTTGGCCCTCGCGTCCCCCGATCAGCTGGCTGGCGGGCACCTTCACGTCGTCGAAGTGCAGGTCGGCGGTGTGGGCACCGCGCTGGCCCATCTTGCGGTCCGGCTTGCCGACGGTGATGCCGGGCGTCCTGGCCTCCAGGATGAAGGCCGACACGCCGCCGGCCCCCTTGTCCTCGGGGTTGGTGCGGGCCATCAGCGTGAAGATGTCGGCGATCGGCGCGTTGGTGATGAAGCGCTTGCTGCCGTTGACGACGTAGTGGTCGCCCTGCCGGATGGCGGTGGTGCGCAGCGAGGCCGCGTCGGAGCCGGCCTCCGGCTCGGTGAGCGCGAAGGAAGCGACCAGCTCGCCCGTTGCGAGGCGAGGCAGGTACTGCTGCTTCTGCGCCTCGGTGCCATCCATGAGGATGCCCTGGGAGCCGATGCCGACGGTGCTGCCGAAGAGCGAGCGGAAAGCCGGCGAGGTCTGGCCCATCGCCAGCATCACCATCACCTCTTCCTCCATGGTCGCGCCGAAGCCGCCGTACTCCTCGGGAATGGTCAGGCCGAAGAGGCCCAGCTCCTTCATCTCCCGCTGCAGGTCCGGCGGGATCTCGTCGGTGTCCGAGACGGTGGCCTCGGCGGGCACCAGGCGTTCACGCACGAAGCGGTTCACCGCGTCGAGCAGGGCATCCAGGGTTTGCGGGTCGCGGATCATTCGCGTTCTCCTCGGGGGTTCAGACCGGGTCCCAGGAGAACACGTCGCCCGAGCGCTCCAGGTCGAAGAAGCTGGCCTGCAATGCGGGCAGGGCGTGCGCGGCCACGCTCTGCGGGCTCCAGCCTTCGCCGCGGTGGACCGAGCGCACGGGCCGGGGCTGCGACATCAGGAAGATCTCGTTGTTGCGCACGGCGAACACCTGCCCGTTCACGTGCGCGGCGGCCTCGCTGGCCAGGCACACCGCCAGCGGCGCGATCTTGGCCGGGGTCATCTGCTTGAGGCGCTCCACCCGGGCCTGCTCCTCGGGCGTGTCGGTGGGGATGGAGCCGATCATGCGGCTGTACGCGAAGGGCGAGATGCAGTTGGAGCGCACCTTGAACTTCTGCATGTCCAGCGCAATCGACTTGGACAGCGCGGTGATGCCCAGCTTGGCCGCGCTGTAGTTCGCCTGGCCGAAATTGCCGACCAGCCCGGAGGTGGAGGTCATGTGCACGTAGCAGCCGCTTTCCTGCTCCTTGAAGTGGGGCGCGGCGGCGCGGCTGACGAAGAAGCTGCCGTACAGGTGCACCTTGATCACCGCGTCCCACTCGTCGGCACTCATCTTGTGGAAGAAGCGGTCGCGCAGGATGCCTGCGTTGTTGACGACGACGTCGATGCGTCCGAAGGCTTCGATCGCCGTGGCCACGATGCGCGCCGCTGCCGGCTGTTCCGACACGCTGTCGGTGTTGGCCACGGCCTCGCCGCCGAAGGCGCGGATCTCCTCCACGACCGCCTGCGCCGGACCCGTGTCCCGCCCCTCGCCGGACACCGACGCGCCGATGTCGTTGACGACCACGCGGGCGCCCTCGCGCGCCATGGCCAGCGCGATCTCGCGGCCGATGCCGCCGCCCGCGCCCGTGACGACGGCGACCTTGCCTTGCAGCATGGGGGTGTTGCTCATGGATCCTCCGAACCGGCGACTGATCACAAATTTCGATCGCAGGCAAGATTCTGCCGTCTTCTCCGGGAGCATCCGGCTCCCTAGCATCCGCGCCATGTCATTGACCGGGGTTCATGGAGCCATGCAAGCGGTGCAAGTCCTCATCGTCGGCGCCGGCCCCGTCGGCCTGGCGCTCGCCATCGAACTGGGCCACCGCGGGGTGCGCTGCCTGGTCGTGGAGCGCAACGACCGCGTGGGTTACGCCCCGCGCGCCAAGACCACCAACGTGCGCACGCGCGAGCACCTGCGGCGCTGGGGCATAGCCGACCAGCTGCGCGCCGCCTCGCCGCTGGGCGTTTACTACCCGTCGAACGTCCTGTTCGTGACGCGGATGGCAGGCCGCGAGATCACGCGCTTCGACAACGCGCTGTACTGCGGCCCCGGCCGCAGCCCGCTCTACGCCGAGCACGCGCAGTGGATTCCGCAGTACACCGTGGAGGAGGTGCTGCGCGCGCACGCCCAGTCCCTGCCCGGTGTGGAAATCCGCTTCAACTGCGAGCTGCGCGGCTTCGAGCAGGACGGCGACGGCGTGCGCGTGCAACTGCACGACAAGGCCGGCAACGCCGAGTCCACGGTCGCGACGGACTTCCTGGTCGGTGCCGATGGGGCGCGCAGCACCGTGCGCGAGCGCATCGGCGCGCGCATGCAGGGGCAGTACGGCCTCTCGCGCAACTACAACATCGTGTTCCGGGCGCCCGGACTGGCGCAGGCGCATCCGCACGGCCCGGCCATCATGTACTGGCAGGTCAACGGCGAGACGCCCAGCCTGCTGGGCCCGATGGACCGCGGCGACACCTGGTTCTTCATGCCCACGCGCATCCCCGAGGGCGTGAAGCTGTCGGATGCCGATGCGCTCGCCCTGATTCGCAAGTCGACGGGCATCGACCTGCCGTACGAGGTGCTCAGCACCGACGAATGGGTCGCCAGCCGCCTCATCGCCGACAAGTACCGCCAGGGCCGCGTTTTTCTCGCGGGCGATGCATGTCACCTGCACCCGCCCTTCGGCGGTTACGGCATGAACATGGGCGTGGCCGACGGCGTGGACCTCGGGTGGAAACTGGCGGCGGTCCTCCAGGGCTGGGGCGGCGCCACCCTCCTGGACAGCTACGAAGCCGAGCGTCGCCCCGTGCACGAGTGGGTGATGGCGGAGGCCGAGGCCAACCACGCGATCCTGAGCAACCACCTCGTCGCCGCCGGCGTGGAGGACGAGGGGGAGCAGGGCGATGCGGTGCGGCGCGAGATCGGCGCGCGCATCCAGGCCACGAAGATGCGGGAGTTCGTCACGCTGGGGGTCGTCAAGGGCTATCGCTACGACGCGTCCCCGGTGATCGTCGGCGACGGAACGCCGGCACCGGCGCGCGACTTCGTCAACTACGTCCCCAGTTCGCGGCCCGGCGCGCTGGCGCCGCACGCCTGGATGCACGACGGCAGCTCGCTGTACGACCATTTCGGCGCCGGCTTCACCCTGCTGGCGACACCCGAAGCCGACACCGCCAGCGCCCGCGCAGCCGCAGCCAGCGTCGGCGTGCCGCTGAAGGTGCTGCAACCACAGGAGGGCGGCATCGCCAACCTCTACCCGTACCGCTACACGCTCGTGCGCCCCGACCAGCACGTGGCCTGGCGCGGCGACGCCTGGCCGGAAGACGGCGTGCGCCTGCTGGGCCAGCTGTGCGGCCGCACCGAATAGACAGGAGACACCCCCATGAGACTCATCGCTTTCCTCAACGACAAGGGCGAGGCAGCGCTGGGCGCCCGCACCGACGGCGACCAGCTGCTGGACCTCACCGCCGCCGGTGCGCCGGCCACGCTCGACGCGGTGCTGCGCCAGGGCGAAGCGGGTTTCCAGGCGCTGCGCAGCGCGCTGGAACGTGCGACCGTGCGCCGGCCGCTGGCCGGCCTGCACTGGCTGCCGCCCGTGCAGCAGCCGGAGAAGGCCTTCGCCATCGGCCTGAACTACAGCGACCACGCGGCCGAGAGCAAGTTCGACGTCCCCAAGTATCCCGTGGTGTTCCAGCGCTATCCGTCCTCGTGGGTCGCGCATGGCGAACCGCTGGTGCGCCCGCGCGTGTCGACGCAGTTCGACTACGAGGCGGAGCTCGTCGCCGTGATTGGCAAGGCGGGCCGCTACATCACCAGGGACAAGGCGCTGGAGCACGTCGCCGGCTACTCGATTTTCAACGACGGATCGATCCGCGACTACCAGCTGCGCACCAACCAGTGGACGCTCGGCAAGAACTTCGACGCCAGCGGCTCCTTCGGACCCGAATTCGTGACGGCTGACGAACTGCCTCCTGGTGCCAGCGGCCTGCGCATCCAGTGCCGCCTCAACGGCCGCGTGCTGCAGGACTCCAACACGAAGCACATGATCTTCGACGTGGCCACCCTGGTGGCGGCCTGCTCGGAAGCCATGGCGCTGCAGCCCGGCGACATCATCATCACGGGCACGCCTTCGGGCGTCGGCATGGCGCGCCAGCCGCAGGTGTGGCTGAAGCCGGGCGACACCTGCGAGATCGAGATCGAGCGCATCGGCATCCTGCGCAACGGCATCGTCGACGAAGCCTGACCCCCAAGAGAACACCCAGGAGACAAGACCATGCATTCCCTGACCCGCCGC
This sequence comes from Ramlibacter sp., assembly GCA_036263715.1. Lineage (GTDB taxonomy): Bacteria > Pseudomonadota > Gammaproteobacteria > Burkholderiales > Burkholderiaceae_C > Ramlibacter. The sequence goes on along the minus strand of DATAGN010000132.1, from coordinate 7,330 downwards.
GCGCTTGCCGCACTCGCCCTGGCCGGCTGCACTGCCGCGTTCGCGCAAGGCAACGTCGGCACGCCGCTTCGCATCACCAGCGTTTTCCCCACGGGCAGCGGCCCCGACGTGGTCGCGCGCATCGTCGCCGAGAAGCTGCAGGCCAGGTCGAACCGGCCGGTGGTCGTGGATGCCAAGCCGGGCGGTGCCGGCATGGTGGCCATCAACGGCATCAAGAACGCGGGGGGCGCCGGCAACGACCTGGTGCTGCTGGACGTGGGCAACGTCTCGATCAACCCGCTGATCTTCAAGAACCTCTCGTACGACCCGGACAAGGACCTGGTGCCCGTGGCCGTGCTCTACAAGACCGCCTTCTTCGTCGTCGTGTCCGCCGACAGCCCCCACAAGACCCTGCAGGACCTGGTGAAGGCGGCCGGGGACAAGCAGAAGAAGCTGACCTTCGGCTCCAACGCCGTCGGCGGGCCGATCCACCTGCACTCCGAGCGCCTCGCGCATGCAATCGGGGCGGAAATGGTGCACGTGCCGTTCAAGGAGATCTCCGCGCTGTACACCGCCGTGGCGACGCGCGAGGTCGACTGGGCCTTCGGCAGCATCGGCAGCGCCGGGCCGCTGCTGCGGGCGGGCAAGCTGCGCTTCCTCGCCGTGGCCGACCAGGCGCGTTCGCCGGTGCTGCCTGCCGTGCCGACGCTGCAGGAAGCCGGCGGGCCGGCGGACCTCCACGCCACCAGTTGGGTGGCGCTGATGGCGCCGCGCGGCACGAGCCCGGCGCTGGCCGCGGAGGTCAATCGGGCCGTGAACGAAGCACTGGCGCAAGCCGACGTGAAGGAGAAGTTCGGCACCTTCGGCTTCGTGCCCGCGCCCGGCCCGGTGCAACAGGTGACCGACCTCATGCTCGCCGACCGCAGCCGCTACGCGGAAGTGGTCAAGCGGGTCAAGGTCTCCATCGACTGAACCGGCCGGACACTCCACCATGAAGAAGACTTCCATCGTCCTCGCGCTGGCCCTCGCGGGCGCGGCCGTCATCGTCGCCTGCGGCGGCGGCGGCGACTCGGGTGCCGTCAGCGTCACGCGCGGCACCGTGATCCGCAATGCGACCGTCGTGAACACCCGCGACGGCGCGTTGCAAGCCAACATGAGCGTCGTCATCGCGGATGGCCGCATCCAGAACGTGACCGGCCTGCCGATCGCGGCGGGCCCCGACGTGGTCGTGGTCGACGGCACCGGCAAGTTCGTGGTGCCGGGCTACCTGGACATGCACACGCATGCCGCGGGCACGCTGGGCAGCAACCCCAACGATTTCCAGGTGCTGCTGGCCAAGGGCGTCACCGGCGTGCGGGAAGCGGGTGGCTCGCCGACGCTGATCGCGGCCGTGCGCGAGCAGAACGCCAAGGTGGCGGCCGGCACGGTCGACGCGCCGGAAGTCCTGATGATGCCCAGCACCATCATCAGCGGCCAGGTGGCCACCGATGCCGCAGCGCGCCAGTTCGTCCGCGAGCGCCTGGCCGAAGGCGCCGACTACATCAAGATCGCGGGAGCCGCGCCGCCCGCCTTCCTGGCCGCCATCGACGAGGCGAAGAAGCAGGGCTCGCATGCCGCCGGCCACCTGCCGGTGCCGGTGAGCGCCACCGCCGCCTCGAACGCGGGCTACCGCTCCTTCGAGCACCTCGGCGCCGGCATCGGCGTGCTGCTCGATTGCGCCGCGGACGAAGCGGCCATCCGCGCAGGTGCGCTGGCGACCCCCGTGCCGCCACCGGCGTCCGTGATCAATCCCCGCATCTACGACGCGAACCCCTACCGGCCGTTCTACCAGCGCGTGATCGACACTTACGATGCGGCGAAGTGCGAGGCGCTGTCGAAGACCTTCGTTCGCAACGACAGCTGGCAGACGGCCACGCTGATCCGCCTGCGCACCTCGAACTGGGGCGCCGACCCGGTGTACACGCAGGACCCCAACCTGAAGTACGTGGACAAGACCCGCGTCGCCGCCTGGAACGCGGCGGCCGCGCAGTACGCGTCCATCGTCTCCCCGGCGGCGCAGCAGACGCTGCGCAACTACTACGCGCTGCAGCTCAAGGCCCTGAAGCTGATGAAGGACAACGGCGTGAAGATCCTCGCCGGCTCCGACCTCGGGGGTGGCTGGGTGATCCCCGGCTTCGGCCTGCACCAGGAGTTCCGCGAACTCGCGGCGGCCGGCCTGACGCCGCTGGAAGTCCTGCAGGCAACCACCCTCAGTGGTGCCCGTTTCGTGGGGCGCGAGGCGACCATGGGCACCGTGGAAGCCGGCAAGAACGCGGACCTCGTGCTGCTGCAGGCCAATCCTCTGGCCGACGTCGCCAACCTGGATCGCATCGACGCGGTGTTCCTGCGCGGCAAGTTCTACGCGCGCGCCGCGCTGGACAAGCTGCTGGCCGATGTGGCCGCCGGGTATGCGGCGCAGCCGCAGCGACCGCTGTCGACCCTGGTCGATCCCTCGCACCCGCCGCACTACTGAAGCGGGCCGGCGCGTTCACCGGTCGCGGTGGGCGGCCGCGCGCCGCATCAGGTCGCACAGGTGCTCGCCCGCGGGCGTGAGCGGCAGTGCCGCGCGCCGCACGATGCAGATCGGCGGCGCCTCCAGCGACTCCTTTACCGGGATCTGCTGCAGCAAACCCTGGAACGGCGGCGAGCGCACCCACTGCACGGGCAGCATCATCAGCAGGTCCGAGTACCCGACGACGAAGAAGAAGGTGAGCGCCGAATAGCCCTGCACCACCATGCGCGGCGGCGGCAGGCCGAGCTTGCGAAACAGGGGCGACAGTTCGTCCTCGGCACGATGGGTCACGGAGGTCGTGACCCATTCGGCATCGGCCAGTTCGGCCAGCGAGGTGGCTTTGGCCAGAGGGTGTCCCAGCCGGCCCACCACCACGCGCTGGTTGTCGAACAGCTTTTCCACCAGGAGTTCGCTGGCCACCTCGTCGTGCGAGGGCCCCACGTAGAAGTCCAGCGTGCCGTCGATCAGGTCCTTTTCCACCGGCGGCAGCACGGCGTCGACGACCTCCAGCGTCACCTCGGGATACTTCAGGCGGAAAGGCCGCAGCACCTCCGAGAGCAAGGCCATGTGCGCCCCGCTGGACAGGCAGATGCGCAGGTGCCCGTTGCGCTGCCCGCGCAGCTGGTCGATCTCGTCCTGCGCGCGCCGCATCTCGCTGCGCAGCGCCTGCGCGCGGCGCAGGAACACCTCGCCCATCGGCGTGAGGGCGACGCCCTTGGCGCGGCGTTCGAAGAGTTCGGCGCCGAGTTCCTTTTCCAGCTCCTGGATGCTGCGCGTCATCGCCGGTTGCGCCAGTCCCAGCTGGCGCGCGGCGGCGCGCACGCTGCCGCGTTCGGCCACGGCCAGGAAGTCGCGCAAGGCGTTCAGTTTCATCGGCGGCGCATCACCAGGGTGTCACGATGCGCGCCATTGTCGCGGTCCAGGTCCAACCCGGCCTCCGGGCAAGCCCCCGGTTCAGGGCCGCATGGCGATCACGATGCGGCGCTCGCGGATGCGCCAGCCCTCCGGCGTGCGGCTGTAGCGGTCGTGGTACTCCACCACCATGGGCGCAGACGCCTGCACGGCCTCCTTGCCGTCGTCGTGCCGCCCCTGGAAGAACAGCACATAGCACGAGCCGGTCGCCAGGTCGGGCGACTTCACGTCGACACGGATGTTGGTGCACAGGTGGCGCGTGGTCACTTCGGTGGAGCGCGCGTCCAGGAAGCGCGCGATCTCCGCGTGGCCGGCATGCACCGCGCCCATGCGGTCCAGGACGCCGTCCGGCGTGAACAGCGCCAGCACTTGCGGATAACGGCGCGCGTCGAGGTGGTGGGCGAAGTCCACGCACAGGCGGGCGCAGTCCGCCTCGGTGCGGCGGCGCTCGTCGTCGGAATGCATGCGCTCAGCCCGGGAGCGAGCCGCGGATCTCGGATACCGGCAGGTGCTCGCGGCGCGGCAGCAGTTCGTCCTCGGGCACGCCGTGCGCCAGCTTCGCGATCAGCACCTCGGGATCGAACTCCACGCCGATCGGGTTGGCCTCGAAGTCCGGCCCGTACATGAAGGCGTTCGCGGCGTCGTTGCTGGTGAAGCAGTCCGCCTGGAACTCCATCTGGTTGCCGTCCGGATCGGCGTAATACAAGGAGATGGTGATGCCGTGGTGGATGCACCAGTAGGGCAGCACGTCCTGGCGCTTCAGTTCGGTGTACTTGGCCAGCAGCTCGCGCAGGCTGCGGAAGCCGTAGGCCACGTGGTCCACGCCGGGCTGGCCGCGGGGCACGCGCGCCTTCGACTCGCCCTTGATGATGCCCAGGTTCAGCAGCGCCACGCGGTGGTGTTCGTCATCGTACGTGACGAAGGCGATCACCGGGCTGCGGTACTGCACCTTGCCGCCGAAGACCAGCAGGTACCACTGCAGCATCTGCTCGAAACGGTAGGTGCGGTAGACGACGTGGGCGAAGGAGCTGGGGCGGATGGTGTCTGGCATGCTGTCGGTCTCCGTGATGCGCGGTGACTGTAGGCAGGACGGCGCGTTGCGCACAGATGCCAAAAATGCGCCGCTGATTCGCCCGGCGCATCGCCGCCGGCCCGGCGATTCTTGAAGCTGTCTTACGGCGAAGCGGGCGCACGCAGGACATCTACTTACATTTGCCGCTCCCGGCGTCCCCCTTCGCCGTGCTTTCGTCGAATTGCCCGTCTCCAAGATGTTTCGCCACTGGTACGCCCGTCCGGGCAAATCCTCCGCGGCCGGCACGGCCGCCGCGCCACCGCTTCCCGATGCCGATGCCGGCGACATCCGCCAATACCGCGACCGGTCGGAGACCCTGCGCGCCGCGTTCGCCGAGGTTCTCGCGCTCACCGGCATCCCTCCCGCCTGGGTCAGCCTGGTGGCGCAACGCGCCGCGCTGCCCGATGGCGGCCACGGGATCCATGCCCGCATGATCCTGCGGCACTGGGACGCACGGCTGTTCCAGGGCGCGCCGCAACTGGAGCGCCTGCTTGCGTTGCGCGCGCAGGCGCTCGATGCCAACCACCGCCTGTGGCTGCACGGCATCAGCTGGAGCTTCGCCCTGTCGGACCAGGACGAGGCGGCCATCCCGCCGCTGCCGGCGGCGTCCGCATGGGTGCCGCAGGCACGCGGCCGGCGCGCCGACGCCTGGCAGAAGACCGTCGCCGTGGATCCGCGCCGGGTGAAGTAGGACGCCCGCGATGTTCCTCAAACGCATCGTCCACCGCGTCCTGCGCGAGCGGCGTCCGCGGCACGGGCCCGAGGACGTCACCGACGCGATGCCGCTGGAGCCCGGTGGCGGCGTCGAGGCGGAATACGAACGCATCGTGCGCTCGGTGCTGCGTCGCTGGGGTGCGGAGGACTGCGTCTCGGTGCGCATCGTCCGCACGGGGGAAGGCTCCGGGGAACTCGACAGCTTCGTCGCGATGCTGCAGATCCTGGGCTGGACCGGCCGGCCGGTGCTGCGCCTGCTGGTGGGCCTGCCTTTCCTCGAGAAGAAGGTCGCCAAGGCCGTGCGCGCGCACTGGGTCCACGAGGTCAGCGAGTTCCGCGGGCTGTGGCTGCGCGCGCCCGAGCGCATCTCCGAGGCGCAGGAGCTGCGCAGCGTGCTGGACCAGTTGGCCGGGAAGCGTCGGCCCTGGGAGCCGGGGTCAGGCTCCTAGCGCGACTTCTTGCGCTGCGAGTGCTGGAAGTCGGCCTGTGTCGTTGCCTGCCGCAGGATCGACGCGAAGCTCGCTTCCGCCGGGCTGATGGCGCGGTCCCTCAGGCGAAGCAGGCCCGTCGTGCGCATCGGCGTGGGGCTCTCCAGCGGGATGATCTTGCAGCGGCTGTCCGCCTGCACGGCGTGGCGCGACACGATGGTCGCCAGCTGCGAGTGGCCGACCGTGGCGAGCATCGCACCCATCGAGTCCGACTCCACCCGGATCACCGGCACGGCACCGGCCGAAGCAAAGACGTCTTCCAGCATCCTGCGCGTGGCGAAGCCGGCCGGCACCACGATCAGCTCCCGGCGGTGCAGCTCGATCACGCGCACCCGCCGGCGCGACGCGAAAGGATGCCGCGGCCCGACCACCAGCACCAGTTCCTCGTTACACAGGGGCTCGAACGACACGCGCGCTTCATCGGCCGGCTGGTAACCCACGGCAATGTCGGATGCGCCGCTCAGGACTTTGCCCACGATGCCGGTGGCCACGTCTTCCTGCACCAGCACGCGCACGCCGGGATGACGCTCGGTGAATGCCGCCACCGCGCGCGGAATGACGTCGACGTTGAAGGTGGGCGTGGTGCCCACGCGCAGCTGTCCGTTGAACTCGGCGGGCGAGGCGCTCAGCAGGGCAATGCCGCCATCGAGCTCGCTCAGCGCCCGCATGGCCTTGGGCAGGAACAGCTCCCCGGCCGCGGTCAGCGTCACGCGGCGCTTGGTCCGTTCAAAGAGGGCCTGCCCGAGCTGCTCTTCCAGCTGCCGGATCTGGTGCGACAACGTGGACTGGCTCACGTGCGTCTGTGCCGCCGCCTGCGTGAAGTTCAGGCGTTCGGCCAGGGCGACGAAGTAGCGGAGGTGGCGCAGTTCCATGGTGACTAATCGACCATGTCGATCATAGCGAGCGAAATAATCCATTTGCCCCCTGCGGGCCGCGGACCAAGAATGAGGCCCTTTCGCCTTCCGCACCCCTCATGAAAATCGGCAAGCAGGAGCCGTTCTCGGCCATCGCAACCTCGGACGCGAAGTCCATCACCATCCGCGGCAAGGACCTGTGCAGCGAGTTGATCGGCAGGATGAACTTCGCCGACTTCTACTATTTCCTGCTCACCGGCGAAACGCCGAACGCGGAGCAGAGCTTCTTCATCAACGCCACGCTGGTGACCATCGCCGAACACGGCATGACCCCCACGGCGCAGGCCGCGCGCATGACCTACGACGCCGATCCCGCGGCCCTGCAAGGTGCGGTGGCCGCGGGCATCCTGGGCGCCGGCTCGGTGGTGATGGGCACCTCCGAACTCACGGGCCGCTTCCTGCACGAGATCATCACGACGGCGGCCGACCAGGCGCGCCCGATGGAAGCCGTGGCGCTGGACAAGCTCGGCGAGTTGCGCGAGGCGCGCAAGACCGTCCCAGGCTACGGCCATCCCCTGCACTCCGAGGGCGACCCGCGCACCGAACGACTGCTGGCGCTGGCGCGCGAGCGCGGTGTCGCCGGCAAGTACGTCGAGGCGCTGGTCACCGTGGAACGCCTGATCCCGCAGGTGTGGGGAAGGAAGTTGCCGGCCAACGCGTCCGGCTCCATTCCCGCGGTGCTGCTGGACGTGGGCTTCCC
>DATAGN010000131.1:0-5320 GCA_036263715.1 Ramlibacter sp. | reverse complement strand
CGCGCGCCAGGATGTCGGTGCCGCCGCCGGGAGCGAAGCCGACGATGATGCGCACCGGCCCCGCGGGCAGCTGCTGCGCGCGCGCCAGCGGGAAGGCCACGGTGGCGGCAGCGCCCATGGCGCCGGTCACGAAGGTTCTGCGTTGCATGCTCTTGTCTCCTGTTGTCGGATCCGGATTCAAAACAAAAAGGGTTCCTCGCGGAACCCGTGCTTTCCTCAGGCGGCCTTCTGCAGCGGCAGCTGCATGGGATGCGAGGCAAAGTACTCCATCGCCGCCGCGACCCCCGAGCCCGCGAGCTTCACGCCCGAGAGCTTCAGGCCCATCTCGCAGCCCGAGAGCGCGGCCATCAGCGTCAGGTCGTTGCAGTCGCCGAGGTGGCCGATGCGGAACATGCGGCCCTTGACCTTGCCGAGGCCCGTGCCCAGCGACAGGTCGAAGCGTTCGTAGATCAGCTTGCGCACGGCGTCGGCGTCCACGCCGTCCGGCATCATCACGCCCGTGAGCACGGGCGACTGGGTGGCCGTCTCCAGGCACTGGATCTCCAGGCCCCAGGCCTTGACGCCCGCTCGCACGCCCTCGCCCCAGCGCTGGTGGCGCGCGAACACGCCCTGCAGCCCGCCGAACGTGGGGTCCAGCAGCATGTCGCAGGCTTCGGCCAGGCCGTACAGCAGGTTGGTGTTGGGCGTGTAGGGCCAGTAGCCCGTCTTGTTCATCTCCAGGATCTCGTCCCAGGCCCAGAAGGACTTGGGCAGCTTCGCCGTCTTGCTCGCCTCGATCGCCTTGGGCGACAGCGCGTTGAAGCTGATGCCCGGGGGCAGCATCAGGCCCTTTTGCGAACCGCTGACGGTGACGTCCACGCCCCACTCGTCGTGCTTGTACTCGGCCGAGGCCAGGCCCGAGATCGAGTCCACCAGCAGCAGCGCCGGATGCTTGGCGGCATCGATCGCGCGCCGCACCGCGAGGATGTTGCTCGTCGCACCGGTGGAGGTCTCGTTGTGCACCACGCACACGGCCTTGATGCTGTGGCCGGTGTCGGTCTTCAGGCGCTCTTCGATCAGGTGCGCCTGCACGCCGCGCCGCCATCCTTCGATGCCCGGCAGCCCGAGGACCTCCGTCTGGATGCCCAGCCGCGTGGCCAGCTTGTTCCAGAGACTGGCGAAGTGGCCGGTCTCGTACATCAGCACGTGGTCGCCGGGCGAGAGCGTGTTGGCCAGCGCCGCCTCCCACGCGCCGGTTCCGGACGCGGGATAGATGATGACCGGGTGCTTCGTCTGGAAGACCTGCTGCATGCCCTTGAGCACCTTCAGGCCCAGCGCGCCGAACTCGGGACCGCGGTGGTCGATGGTCGGCATGCTCATGGCCCGCAGGATGCGGTCCGGAACCGGGGACGGCCCGGGGATCTGCAGGAAGTGGCGGCCGGTGGGATGGAAGTCGAGCGTGACCATGGGGGTGGGGCTGGTGGGTGTGGCGGCATTTTTTGCATACAAAATTCGAATGTCAATACCCTAGCTGCCGAGCAAGGGGCTTTGCGAGCTCCTGTTTTGCATACAAAATCGGAGGATGACGGCCGAAATCATTGCCATTCCCCGCGCCGCCCTGCACGAGCAGGTGGCGCAGCGCCTGCGCACCATGCTGGTCGAAGGGCGCATCCCGCCCGGGGCCAAGCTCAACGAGCGCGAGCTCTCCGAACTGCTGAACGTCTCCCGCACGCCCCTGCGCGAAGCCATCAAGATGCTGGCCGCCGAAGGCCTGGTCGAACTGCTGCCCAATCGCGGCGCGGTGGCCGTCTCCCTGGGTGAACAGGACATCCTGGACACCTTCGAGGTGATGGCCGGGCTGGAGGCGCAGTCCGGCGAGCTGGCCGCCCAGCGCATCACGGACGCGGAGCTCGCCGAGATCCAGGCCATGCACTTCGAGATGCTGGCCGCGTACACCCGCAAGGACCTGTCCGCCTACTACGGCCTCAACGCCCGCATCCACGAGGCGATCAGCGCGGCCGCCAAGAACCCGGTGCTCGCGCAGGTCTACCACCAGGTCAACGCGCGCCTGCAGGCGCTGCGTTTCCGCTCCAACCAGGACGGCGAGAAGTGGAAGCGTGCCGTGAAGGAACACGAAAACATGATCGACGCCCTGGCCGCGCGCGACCCGCAGGCGATGCGCGAAGTCCTGCTTGCCCACCTCACCAACAAGCGCGAGGTGGTCCTGGAACAGCTGCGCGAGCAGCAGCAACGCACGAAGGCCACGTCGTGAACGCCCGCATCCCGCTCAGCATCACGCCCGAAGCCGCCGACTCCGCCTACGACACGGTCGCGCGGGTCAGCAACGAAGTCGCCGGCCGCCTGGCGCAGCGCCTGGCCGCCGAGACCCAGGGCGAAGTGCTCTTCTCGCCGGCCGACCGCGGCCGCTATGCCACCGACGCGTCGATCTACCAGGTGGCGCCGGTGGGCGTGTTCCTGCCGCGAAGCAGCGAGGACGCTCGCATCGCCCTGGACATCTGCCGCGACCTGCAGGTGCCGATCGTTCCGCGCGGCGGCGGCACCAGCCAGTGCGGCCAGACGGTGGGCGCGGGCCTGGTGATCGATTTTTCCAAGCACGTGCGCGAGGTCCTGGAGGTCGATGCGGCCCATCGTACGGTGACAGTGGAGCCCGGCATCGTGCTGGACCACCTCAACGCGCACCTGAAGAAGACCGGCCTCTGGTACCCGGTGGACGTCTCCACCTCCGCGCAGGCCACGCTCGGCGGCATGGCGGGCAACAACTCCTGCGGCAGCCGCAGCATCGCCTACGGCAACATGGTGCACAACGTGCTGGGGGCCGACGCCTGGACGTCCGACGGCGCGCTGCACACTTTCGGCCGCTTCGACGCGGCGACCGGCCGCGCGCGCGAGCTGGGTGAGCGCGTGCGCGACCTCGCCATGCAGCTCAAGCCCGAGATCGAGGCGCGCTGGCCCAAGGTGCTGCGCCGCGTGGCCGGCTACAACCTGGACGTCTTCCACAACCAGAACGAGAAGCCGTACACCCGCGACGGCAGCGTCAACCTGGCGCACCTGCTCATTGGTTCGGAAGGCACGCTGTCCCTGACCAAGTCGCTGACGCTGCAGCTGTCGGAACTGCCCAAGCACAAGGTGCTGGGCGTCGTGAACTTCCCGACCTTCTACAAGGCCATGGACACGGCGCAGCACATCGTGAAGCTCGGCGGCGACGGCACGTTGACCGCGGTCGAACTGGTCGACCGCACGATGATCGAGCTGTCGCTGCAGAACCCGGCCTTCGCACCCACGGTGCGCAGCGCGCTGATCGGCTCGCCGGACGCCGTGCTGCTGGTGGAATTCGCCGGCGCCGACAAGTCCGCGCTGGTGCGCAAGCTGGCCGAACTGGAAGAGCTGATGGGCGACCTGGGGCTGCCCGGCTCGGTGGTGCTGATGCCCGACGAAGGGCCGCAGAAGGCGCTGTGGGAAGTGCGCAAGGCCGGCCTGAACATCATGATGAGCCTCAAGGGCGACGGCAAGCCGGTGTCCTTCATCGAGGACTGCGCGGTGCCCTTGCAGCACCTGGCCGAATACACCGACGCGCTCACGCAAGTGTTCCGCAAGCACGGCACCAAGGGGACCTGGTATGCGCACGCGTCCGTGGGCACGTTGCACGTGCGGCCGATCCTGGACATGCGACGCAACGGCGCGCCGGAGATGCGGCGCATCGCCGAGGAGGCGTCCGAGCTGGTGCGCAAGTACAAGGGCGCCTACTCGGGCGAGCACGGGGATGGCCTGTGCCGCGGCGAGTGGATCCAGTGGCAGTTCGGGCCGCAGATCGACGCCGCCTTCGGCGAGATCAAGCGCATGTTCGATCCGATCGGACTGCTGTCGCCGAACCGCATCGTCGATCCGCCGCGCATGGACGACACGCGGCTCATGCGCTTTCCGCCGTCGTACAAGGTGATCCCGCTGCAGCCGGCGCTGGACTGGAGCGGGTGGGACGTGCAGAACGACCCAGCCACGGAGCGGACCACCGCGCCCGGCACCGGCGGCGACCCTGCGAAGGGCTTCGCCAAGGCGGTGGAGATGTGCAACAACAACGGGCACTGCCGCAAGTTCGACGCCGGCACGATGTGTCCGAGCTACCGCGTCACGCGCGACGAGCAGCACCTCACGCGCGGCCGCGCCAACACCTTGCGCCTGGCCATGAGCGGCCAGCTCGGCCCCGAAGGCCTGACGCACGAAGCGGTGCGCGACGCGCTGGATCTGTGCGTCAGCTGCAAGGGCTGCAAGCGCGATTGCCCGACCGGCGTCGACATGGCGCGCATGAAGATCGAGCACCGGCATGCGGACGGCAGGAAGAACGGCTGGTCCGCCAAGGATCGCCTGATCGCGAAGCTGCCCGATTACGCTGCCACCGCCAGCAGGTTCGCGGGCGTGCTGAACCTGCGCAATCGCGTTCCGCTGCTGGCTGCGCTGGGCGAGAGGATGCTGGGTTTCTCGGCCAAGCGCTCGCTGCCCGAGTGGCAGTCGCAGCACTTCTTCAACAGCGGGGTGAAGGGTGCAACGCGCGACGAGGTGCTGGCTGCAGCCAGGCCCGTCGTGCTGTTCGTCGACACCTTCAACGGCTTCTTCGAACCGGAGAACGCGCGCGCCACCTTTACTGTGCTGCAGGCGGCCGGCTACACGGTGCACATCGCCAGCAAGCAGAAGGACGACGGCAAGCACCTGTGCTGCGGCCGCACCTACCTGGCCAGCGGCATGGTCGACGAGGCGAAGGCCAAGGCGGCGGAGATGCTGGACGCGCTGCATCCGCTGGCCGAAAAGGGCATCGCGGTCGTGGGGTTGGAGCCCTCGTGCCTGCTGTCGCTCCGCGACGAGGTGACCGCAATGGGCTTCGGCGAACGGGCGCAGGTGCTGGCGAAGCAGTCGCTGCTGCTGGAGGAGTTCCTGGCGCGCGAAGCGCAGGCGGGGCGCCTGGAAGACCTGAAGAAGAAGCTCAAGCCGCTGGCGCAACCCGTGCTGCTGCACGGCCACTGCCACCAGAAGGCCTTCGGCGCGGTGCCGCCCGTGATCGACGTGCTGAAGCTGGTCCCCGGCGTGCAGCCGCAGCTGATCGAGTCGAGTTGCTGCGGCATGGCGGGCAGCTTCGGCTACGAGGCGAAGCACCATGCGGTGTCCATGCAAATGGCCGAGCTGAGCCTGCTGCCGGCGGTGCGCTCCGCGCCGGATGCGGTCGTGGTTGCCGACGGCACGAGTTGCCGGCACCAGATCCATGATGGGGCGCAGCGCGAGGCGGTGCATGCGGCGGTGTTCCTGGCGCGGCAGCTCTGAGGTCTTCCTCCCT
>DATAGN010000130.1:0-6858 GCA_036263715.1 Ramlibacter sp. | reverse complement strand
CCATGGCCTTGAAGCCGTCGAAATAGACCTTGTAGACGAGGATGGCGGTGTCCTTGCCCGGGCCGCCCTTCGTGGCCGCGTCGACGATCGCGAAGGTGTCGAAGAACGCATACACCACGTTGATCACCAGCAGGAAGAAGGTGGTGGGCGACAGCAGCGGGAACTGCACCGTCCAGAAGCGGCGCCACGGGCCCGCTCCGTCGATGGCGGCCGCCTCGATCAGCGACTTGGGAATGCTTTGCAGGCCCGCCACGAAGAACAGGAAGTTGTACGAGATCTGCTTCCACACGGCGGCCATGACGATCAGCGACATGGCATGGTTGCTGTTCAGGAGCGGGTCCCAGCCCACCTCCAGCTTTTCGCGCAGCACCCAGGTGATCACGCCGGTGCTGGGCGAGAACAGGAACAGCCACACGACCCCGGCGACGGCAGGAGCGACGGCATAGGGCCAGATCAGCAGCGTTCGATACGCCAGCACGCCGCGCAGCACGCGGTCAGCGAACACCGCCAGGATCAGCGACAGCCCGATGCCGAAGCCGGCCACCAGGGCCGAGAAGATGGCCGTCGTCTTGAACGACTCGAGGTAGCTCTCGTCGTTGAACAGGTTGCGGAAGTTCTCGAGGCCGACGAACTGCACCGAGGTGCCGAAGGCGTCCTGCTGCTGCAGCGACTGCAGCAAGGCCTGCGCCGCCGGCCAGAAGAAGAACACCGTGATGATGATCACCTGCGGCGCGAGCAGCGCCCAGGGCAACCACGTGGAGCGGAACCAGACCCTCTTTTCCATAGTGGCGTATTGTCTATGAACTGCTGAGTAAAACCTGCACTTTCGTCATCCCCGCGCAGGCGGGGATCCAGGGCATTCGAAGAAAAGCCCCGCGGCGCGGGGCTTTCTGGGTGCGGGAGCCCTGGATTCCCGCCTGCGCGGGAACGACAGGCTGGTCAGCCCTTGTTGGCCTTCTCGAAGCGCTCCAGCAGCTCGTTGCCACGCTTGACGATCGAGTCCAGCGCCTCCTTGGCCGTCTTCTTGCCGGCCCACACCTGCTCGAGTTCCTCGTCCTCGATCGCGCGGATCTGCACGTAGTTGCCCAGGCGGATGCCGCGCGACTTGTCGGTCACCTTGCGGATCATCTGGTTCACGGCGGTGTCGGTGCCGGGGTTCTGCTTGTAGAAGCCGGACTCCTCGGTCAGCTTGTAGGCTGCCATGGTGATCGGCAGGTAGCCGGTGCGCTTGTGGCTGGCCGACTGCACCTGCGGGTCGGACAGGTATTCGAAGAAGGACGCGACGCCCTTGTATTCCTCGGGCTTCTTGCCCGACATGACCCACAGGCTCGCGCCGCCGATCACGGTGTTCTGCGGGGCGCCCGGGACGTCCGGGTAGTAGGGCAGCGTGGTCACGCCGTACTGGAACTTGGAGTTCTTGGCGACCGTGCCGTAGAAGCCCGAGGACGCCGTGATCATCGCGCACTCACCGGAGGTGAAGCTGGACTCGGAGCTGTTGGCGCGGCCCTTGTAGACGAACAGGCCCTGCTTGGCCATGTTGCCCATGTTCTCGATGTGGCGCACGTGCAGCGGCGAGTTCACGACCAGGCGGGCGTCGGCGCCCTTGAGGCCGTTGTCCTTGGTCGCCAGCAGGGTGTTGTGCCAGGTGGAGAAGCTCTCCAGCTGGGTCCAGCCTTGCCAGGCCGTCGTGAAGGGGCACTTGTGGCCCGCTGCCTTGAGCTTGCCGGCGGCCAGCACCACTTCGGGCCAGGTCTTGGGCAGGTTGTTCACGTCCAGGCCCGCCGAGCGGAAGGCGTCCTTGTTCACGTAGAACACGGTCGTGGAGCTGTTGAACGGGAAGCTGAGCATCTGGCCGTTGGGGGCCGTGTAGTAGCCGGCGACCGCGGGGATGTACACGCTGGCGTCGAACTTCTTGCCGGCGTCCGCCATGATCTTGGTGACGGGCACGATGGCGCCCTTGCTCGACATCATGGTCGCGGTGCCGACTTCGAAGACCTGCAGGATGTGCGGTGCGTTGCCGGAGCGGAAGGCGGCGACCGCTGCCGTCATGGACTCGTCGTAGCTGCCCTTGTAGACCGGGACGATCTTGTAGTCCTTCTGCTTGGCGTTGAAATCCTTGACGAGGTCGTTGACCCACTCGTTGTTCACGTTGGTCATCGAGTGCCAGAACTGGATCTCGGTCTGGGCCTGGGCCGGCGCGGCGAGCGCGAAGGCGGCCGCCAGGATGGCGGCAGAGTGCTTCAATTGCATGCGGAACTCCTGTTGGATGCTGGCAAAGCGCGTAACTCTACGGTTTTTGCGTGACGGGGATTAGACAGACCGGGTCGCAGTGCAACAAGCGGGTTTCCCATGACCACCCCCCGTCCGGCTTGCTGCACTGCGGTAACATCCCCCCTCAGCCAGTCGTGCATTTGGCTGACATAGCACTGACGTCAGTCATGAACGCGCCAACGACACTCGAACTACTCATGGCTGCGGTCGACGGCGATGCGCCGCGGCTGCGCGAGATTCCCTACAACTACACCTCGTTCTCCGACCGCGAGATCGTGATCCGGGTGCTGGGCACCCGCGCCTGGGACGTCCTGAACCGCTTGCGGGACGAGCGCCGCACCGGCCGCTCGGCCCGCATGCTGTACGAGGTGCTGGGCGACATCTGGGTCGTGCAGCGCAATCCCTACCTGCAGGACGACCTGCTGGACAACCCCAAGCGCCGCCGCCAGCTGGTCGAAGCGCTGCACCACCGCCTGGGCGAGATCGAGAAGCGCCGCAACCCGCAGGACGATCCGCAGCGCGACGGCCTGGTGGGTGAACTGCTGGTGGCCGCGCAGCGTGCCGTGCGCAGCTTCGACGCCGCCTTCACCGAAACGGCCGAACTGCGTGCGCGCACGCAACGGCTGCTGCGCCGCTATACGGCGAAAGACAACATCAAGTTCGACGGCATGTCGCGTGTCTCGCACGTGACCGATGCGACCGACTGGCGCGTCGAGTACCCCTTCGTGGTGCTGACGCCGGACACCGAGGCCGAAATGGCCGGCCTGGTCAAGGGCTGCATCGAACTGGGCCTGACCATCATCCCGCGCGGGGGCGGCACCGGCTACACCGGCGGGGCCATTCCCCTGACGTGGAAGAGCGCGGTCATCAACACCGAGAAGCTCGAGGCCATGACCGAGGTGGAAAAGGTCTCCATCCCCGGCCATGCCGAGCCGGTGGCGACCGTGTGGACGGAAGCGGGCGTGGTGACGCAGCGCGTGTCCGACGCGGCCGAGCGCGCCGGCTTCGTGTTCGCGGTGGACCCGACCTCGGCGGAAGCGTCCTGCATCGGCGGCAACATCGCCATGAACGCCGGCGGCAAGAAGGCCGTGCTGTGGGGCACCGCACTGGACAACCTGGTGTCCTGGCGCATGGTGACGCCCGACGCGCAGTGGCTGGAAGTGATCCGCCTGGACCACAACCTGGGCAAGATCCACGACGCGCCGATGGCCACCTTCGAGCTGCGCTATTTCCAGGCGGCGAAGAACATCGACTGGACCCGGCCGGAGCGCGTGGAACGGCTGGAAATCCCGGGCGCGCGCTTCCGCAAGGAAGGCCTGGGCAAGGACGTCACCGACAAGTTCCTCTCGGGCCTGCCGGGCATCCAGAAGGAAGGCTGCGACGGCCTGATCACCAGCGCGCGCTGGGTGGTGCACCGCATGCCCGGCCACACGCGCACCGTGTGCCTCGAATTCTTCGGCAATTCCCGCGACGCCGTGCCCAGCATCGTCGAGATCAAGGACTTCATGTTCGCCGAGCAGAAGCGCTCCGGCGTCGTGCTGGCCGGGCTGGAACACCTGGACGACCGCTACCTGCGCGCGGTGGGCTACGCCACCAAGTCCAAGCGGGGCGGCCTGCCCAAGATGGTGCTGATCGGCGACATCGCCGGTGACGAGCCGGACGCGGTCGCCCGCGCCACCTCGGAGGTCGTGCGCCTGGCCAACTCGCGCAGCGGCGAGGGCTTCATCGCCACGAGCCCCGAAGCGCGCAAGAAGTTCTGGCTGGATCGCAAACGCACCGCCGCGATCAGCAAGCACACCAACGCGTTCAAGATCAACGAGGACGTGGTGATCCCGCTGCCGCGGATGGCGGAGTACACCGACGGCATCGAGCGCATCAACATCGAGCTGAGCCTGCGCAACAAGATCCAGCTGGCCGACGAACTGGAGCACTTTTTCGCCCGCGCCAACCTGCCCCTGGGGCGGCAGGACGACGCCGGCGAGATCCCTTCGGCCGAACTGCTGGAGGACCGCGTGCAGCAGGCGCTGGCGCTGGTGCGCGAGGTTCGCGCGCAGTGGCAGGACTGGCTCACCAATGTCGATCCGCTGTTCGCGCAGCTGCAGGACCACACGCTGCGCGCCAGCTGGAAGACGCAGATCCGCGCGCCGCTGGCCGCCATCTTCTCGGGCACCAGCTTCACGGCCATCCTGGCCGAGGTGAACGCGATCCACCAGCGCGTGCTCAAGGGCCGCGTCTGGGTGGCGCTGCACATGCACGCCGGCGACGGCAACGTGCACACCAACATCCCCGTCAACAGCGACGACTACGCGATGCTGCAGACGGCGCACGAGGCCGTGAAGCGCATCATGCAGCTGGCGCGCTCGCTCGACGGCGTGATTTCGGGCGAACACGGCATCGGCATCACCAAGCTGGAGTTCCTGACCGACGAGGAGATCGCGCCCTTTGCCGACTACAAGCAGCGGGTGGATCCCCAGGGCCGCTTCAACAAGGGCAAGCTGCTGCGCCCGTCGGCGGCGGGCCAGGTGGATGCCGACACTTCGGTGTACGCCGACCTGACCAACGCCTACACGCCCTCGTTCGGCCTCATGGGGCACGAGTCGATCATCATGCAGCAGTCGGACATCGGCGCCATCGCCGACTCCATCAAGGACTGCCTGCGTTGCGGCAAGTGCAAGCCGGTGTGCGCGACGCACGTGCCGCGCGCCAACCTGCTGTACAGCCCGCGCAACAAGATCCTCGCGACGTCCTTGCTGGTGGAGGCCTTTCTGTACGAGGAGCAGACGCGCCGGGGCGTGTCGATCAAGCACTGGGAGGAGTTCGAGGACGTCTCCGAGCACTGCACCGTGTGCCACAAGTGCGTGAACCCGTGCCCGGTGAACATCGACTTCGGCGACGTGTCGATGAACATGCGCAACCTGCTGCGCAAGATGGGGCAGAAGAGCTTCCGTCCCGGCAACGCCGCGGCCATGCTGATGCTCAATGCCACCAACCCGGAGACCATCAAGGCCATCCGCGGTGCGATGGTCGGGGTGGGCTTCCGGTTGCAGCGCTTGGCCAACAACATCTTCCGCGGCTTCGCCCACCTGCAGGTGACGCGCCCGCCGGACACGCACTTCGCCGCTCCGATCAAGGAGCAGGTGATCCACTTCGTCAACAAGAAGCTGCCCGCGGGGCTTCCGAGCAAGACCTCGCGCGCGCTGCTGGACATCGAGGATAAGGACTACGTCCCGATCATCCGCAACCCGAAGGCGACCACCGCCGAGTCCGAAGCGGTCTTTTACTTCCCGGGCTGCGGCTCCGAACGCCTGTTCTCGCAGGTGGGCCTGGCCACGCAGGCCATGCTGTGGCACGCCGGCGTGCAGACCGTGCTGCCGCCGGGATACCTGTGCTGCGGCTATCCGCAGCGCGGCTCCGGCCAGTTCGACAAGGCCGAGAAGATGATCACGGACAACCGGGTGCTGTTCCACCGCGTGGCCAACACGCTGAACTACCTGGACATCAAGACCGTCGTCGTCTCCTGCGGCACCTGCTACGACCAGCTGCAAGGCTACGAGTTCGACAAGATCTTCCCGGGCTGCCGCATCATCGACATCCACGAGTACCTGCTGGAAAAGGGCATCAGGCTCGAAGGCGCCGGCGGCTACCTGTACCACGACCCCTGCCACACGCCCATGAAGCTGCAGGAGCCGATGAAGACGGTCAAGGCGCTGGTGGGCGACAACGTGCGCAAGTCCGAGCGCTGCTGCGGTGAGTCGGGCACCTTCGGCGTGAGCCGCCCCGACATCTCTACGCAGGTGCGCTTCCGCAAGGAGGAAGAGCTGCGCAAGGACGAAGCCGCGCTGCGCGCGACCGGCGCCGTCGGTGCGAAGGAGAACATCAAGGTGCTCACCAGCTGCCCGAGCTGCCTGCAGGGCATGCACCGCTACAGCCACGACCTGCAGAACGGCCTGCTGGAAGCCGACTACATCGTGGTGGAGATGGCCAGCAAGATCCTGGGCGCGGACTGGATGAAGCAGTACGTGCAGGCGGCCAACGCCGGCGGCATCGAGCGGGTGCTGGTGTGAGCTGCGCGTTCTGCGACGGCGACGGCGGTCGTGTCGTCCTGCGCACGGACCACTGGCGCCTGGTCCACGCGGGCGAGGCGGACTTCCCGGCCTTCTACCGCCTCGTCTGGAACCGGCACGTGCGCGAGTTCTCCGAGCTGCCGGTCGACCAGCGGCATGCCTGCGTGGATGCACTGGCGGCCATCGAGCAGGTGCTGATCGCGCAACTCCAACCCACCAAGGTGAATGTCGCCTCGCTGGGGAACGCGGTGCCGCACCTGCACTGGCACGTGATCGCGCGCTTCGACTGGGACAGCCACTTTCCCGCCCCGGTCTGGTCGACCGCCCAGCGCCAGGGCGACGCCGGCAAGTTGCAGGCCGTCGCGGCGCGGCTGCCGCAGGTCGAGGAGCAGCTGCGGGCCGTCTTTACGGACCGCGGCGCCTGAAAAGGGACGGCGTCGTGAATTCCGGCACGTAGGGGACCGACGCCCCTCCCCACCGGCAGGCTCCGGCTCTGCCGCAACCGTGTATAACGCGGAGGTCG
>DATAGN010000129.1:0-6296 GCA_036263715.1 Ramlibacter sp. | reverse complement strand
GCGGGTGGGCGAATTGAAGGTCGCGCCGGCGGAGCGGTCCATGTGATGGCGATTCATCAGGTGGGCGTTGGAATGCACCTGGCTCTTGGCCGTGGCGCGGTCCCAGTTGATGTTCGGCTGCACGTACACGAACTGCTGCGTGCTCAGCGTGCTCGAGGCGGCCGGGCCGGCGCCGAGCACGGTGGTGTCGAGGCCGCTGTCGGCGACCATGCTGCCTTCGGAGCTGACGCCCTGGTCATTGAAGCCGGTCACCATGCCTTGCGATTCCAGGCACATCGAGTTGCCCTGCGGGCAGGAGCCCGTGGACACGCCCGAGGACACCGAATGCGTCCAGGACTGCAGCGAGGAGGAGCCCGCGCCCAGCATGGTCGTGTCGATCGAGCTTTCGGATTCCAAGGCCAGCTGCTCGGAACCGCTGTCGCTCAGTTCGACGCTGGTGCCGTCCGGATAGAAGATCACGTCGGCCTGGGCGAGGCCGGCCACCGCCATGGAAGCAGCCGCAAGGAGGGAGAGAGAAAACTTCTTCATGGAAAACTCCGTACTGATCAGTGTTGTGGGAAACCCCGGCTAAGCCCGGGTGCTATGCAACACAGATTGGCACGGGGCCTTGCCGGCCCTATCGGACGGGCATGGGGATGGCCGTAGGACGCGCCGTGCCGGCTGTACGCGACCGTGAAATCAGAAACGCTGCACGTAGCGCAGCTGCAGGAAATCCTCGCCCGGGTTCGGTTTGCGCACTCCGCCATTGGAGATGTGTACGTAGCGCAGGCCGATCTCGTGACGCTTGTCAGCCCCGAACTTGTAGCCCACACCCAGCACGTCGTAGAAATTCCAGCGCGTGCTGAACTGCTTGTCGGGCGTCACGTACGACTTGTTCATCCAGCTCGCACCGATGCCCAGCTCCAGGTACCACGGCGAGCGCCCCTGCGAGAAGTTGATGCGCAGCGTGGGCAGCAGCACCAGTTGCGTGAGCGAGGCATGGCCGCCACCCAGGGCGTCGTAGCGCCACTGGTTGACCAGCAGCTCCGTGTGCGCGGTGAGCTCCGCCTTGCGCCGCATCAGCTGGAAGTCCCAGTCCCAAAGCACTCCGGCCCCGACCAGCCCAGCGCCGTCCTTGCCCACGCCGCCCTGCACCACGAAGCCGTCCGGCCGCCAATCCGCGGCATGCGTCACGCCGGCGGCGAGCATCCAAGCTGCGGCAAGCCAGCGCCGCAGGCTGATCGTTGTTTTTGTCATGCAACGAGTGTCGCGAGCGGCTCCGGGTGCAGGGCCACAGCCTCAGCCGTGTCGATCAAATTTGGCGGCTCACCTACTTGCTGCCGCGGTAGTTGCCCGCAAGCACAGCGGGTGGCGTCCTACACCACGCACACACCGATCTGCTGCTTGCACCTTATCGGCCAGGCACCACGCCGGCCGCCGCCTCCCGCCACACGATCTTGGCCTTGCGTCCTACTTGTGCGCTCCAGCTGGGCACTTACAAAAAGTCTCCTCGATAAGAAACAAGACGAAGCATGAGCGACTTGAGCCAGCCCCTGCAACCGGAAACGACCGCCACGCAGCGCGCCGCCCAGCTGACCGTCATGACCGTGAACATCCACAAGGGATTCACGACCTTCAATCGCAAGTTCATCCTGCCCGAGCTGCGGGATGCCGTGCGCAAGGTGGGGGCCGACGTGGTGTTCATGCAGGAAGTGCTGGGCATGCACGACGTGCACGGCAAGAAGCTGCAGGACTTTCCGGAGGCGGGCCAGTACGAATTCCTCGCCGACAGCATCTGGCCGCAGTTCGCGTACGGCCGCAACATGGTCTATCCGAAGGGCCACCACGGCAACGCGGTGTTGTCCAAGTTCCCGATTGCGCACCACCAGAACCACGACGTGTCCGTTGCGGGCCCGGAGAAACGCGGCCTGCTCCACTGCCAGCTGCAGATGCCGAACTTCCCGCGCGAGGTGCACGTGATCTGCGTCCACCTTGGCCTGGCGGAGGCGCACCGGCAGCAGCAGCTCGACCTGCTGTGCCAGATCACGCACACCGAGGTGCCGGCGGATGCGCCGCTGATCGTGGCGGGCGACTTCAACGACTGGCGCAAGCTCGCCAACGACAAGCTGTGGAAGGAAGCCGGACTGCGCGAGATCTTCGTCAACGCGTACGGCGCGCCCGCCAAGACCTTCCCCGCCATCTTCCCGGTGCTGTCCCTCGACCGCATCTATGTCCGCAACTGCTCGGTGCACCTCCCCGTGGTGCTGCCGCGCAAGCCCTGGTCGCATCTCTCCGACCACGCGCCCCTGGTCGCCGAGATCCACCTGTGAGAGCTCCCATGGAACGCCGCTGGCACCCCGGCAACGATTTCACCCTCCTGGAGAACGGCGAGGAGTTCTTCCCGCGCGTGTTCGCCTGCATCGCCAACGCCAAGCGCGAGGTGATCGTCGAGACCTTCATCCTGTTCGAGGACAAGGTCGGCCTGCAACTGCAGGAGGCGCTGATCGCGGCCGCGCGCCGGGGCGCGCAGGTGGACATCACCATCGACGACTGGGGCTCGCCCGACCTGTCGGAGCACTTCCTCGGCGCCCTCAAGGAAGCGGGGGTGCGGGTGCACTCCTTCAATCCCGGCCCGCGCCCCTTCGGACTGCGGCCGCACCTGCTGCGCCGCATGCACCGCAAGATCGTGGTGGTGGACCGCGAGGTGGCCTTCGTCGGCGGCATCAACTATTCGGCCGACCACCTCAAGGACTTCGGGCCCGAGGCCAAGCAGGACTACTCGGTGGAGATCCACGGCCCGCTGGTGGCCGAGATCCATCGGTTCTGCCACGGCGCGCTGGCCGAGGGCCTGCGCTACGCCGGCAGCAAGCGGCAGTGGTGGCGCCGGCGCAAGCAGTTCCGAATCGCGCCCGAGGACCTGCCGCACGCAGGCTCCGCCGAAGCCATGTTCGTGGTCCGCGACAACCGCCGGCACCAGGACGACATCGAGCGGCACTACCGCATCGCGATCCGCGCGGCCAAGAAGCGGATCATCATCGCCAACGCCTACTTCTTCCCGGGCTACCGCTTCATCAAGGAGCTCAAGCGTGCGGCACGGCGCGGCGTCGACGTGCGCCTGATCCTGCAGGGCGAGCCCGACATGGCGATCGTGAAGACGGCCGCCGAGATGCTGTACCACCACCTGCTGCGCGCGGGCGTGCGCATCTACGAATACTGCGAGCGGCCGCTGCACGGCAAGGTGGCGGTGATGGACGACGAGTGGTGCACGGTCGGGTCGAGCAACCTCGATCCCATGAGCCTGTCGTTCAACCTGGAGGCGAACGTCATCATCAAGGACCGTGCCTTCACGCAGGTGCTGGCGGCCAACCTCGAAAAGCTGATGTGCGCCGCCTGCAGCGAGATCACCGAGCCGGCGCTGCCGAAGCTGGAAGGCTGGGCCAAGGTGCGCAGCTTCCTGGCTTATCACTTCATCCGCCGCTATCCCCGCTGGGCGCAGTGGCTGCCGCGGCACGTGCCGCGCCTGCTGCCGGCGCTGCCTTCGCAGGGCAAGCCCGTGCTGCCCATGATGGCCAAGGAGAAGGTTTGATGCGCAAGCTGCTGCAGCACCCCCGCTGGCCGCTGATCAAGAAAGTGGCGGGCGGCCTGTTCCTGCTGCTGGTGCTGGTGCTGCTCGTGCGCTATGCGCGCACCGTCGACTGGGTCCGGGTGAAGGAGAGCATGCTGGAGCTGCCACGCGCGGTGCTGCTGCAGGCGCTCGGCTTCGCAGTGTTCGCCCACCTGGTCTACAGCCTGATGGACCTGATCGGCAGGCACTACACGGGCCACCACATGACGAAGCGCGAGGTGATGCAGGTCAGCTTCATCAGCTTTGCCTTCAACCTGAATCTCGGCTCGCTCGTCGGAGGCGTGGGCCTGCGTTACCGGCTCTACTCGAATCACGACGTCCGCCCTGGAATCATCACGCGCATCCTGTCGATGGCGCTCATCACGAACTGGTTCGGCTACATCACGCTGGCGGGTCTCGTGTTCCTGATCGCGCCCATCGAGCTGCCGCCGCAGTTCAAGCTGGATGGCGAGGAGCTGCGCATGATCGGCGTGGTGCTGCTTGGCGTCTCGGTCACCTACCTTGGCCTGTGCGGCCTTTCGCGTCGGCGCAGCTTCACCGTCCGCGGCCACGAGGTGAATCTGCCTTCGTTCCGTCTGGCACTGGCGCAGCTGGCCCTGTCCGCCTCACACTGGCTATCCCTTGCGGCGGTCCCCTGGACCCTGCTCAACGGCGCAGCCGACTATTCGACGGTCCTGACCGTGCTGATGGTGGCTGCCATCGCGGGCGTGATCACGCACGTGCCCGGTGGCTTGGGCGTCATCGAGGCGATCTTCATCGCCCTGCTTTCGCACCGGGTTCCTGACCACCAGATCCTCGGTGCCTTGCTCGCCTATCGCGCGCTGTTCTACCTGCTGCCGCTGCTCGTCGGTGCACTTCTTTACGTGAAGGTCGAGATGCGAACGCGCAAACAGTTGCCGGCAACGTGAAGCATTTCCATACCGCGGGAACACGCGGCGCGCGAACCCCATGAGAATCTTCCCTATGGGGTTCACGATGTTGAGCAGTACCGGCATGGAAGCGAAATTGGCAGGACCGACAGACTTGGCGGGTTTCCGTTCGGAGGCGCGGCAACTCCTGGCGCACCAGGTGCCGCCCGATGAAGTGCAGTGGCAATTGCAGCCGCCCACGGACGCGTACACCGACCCGCAGTCGCCGCAATCGAGCAGGCCCAGGAACGTCGCGCGCGCCGCGACCGCGATCGTCCCCGCATCGTTCACGCGCCTGTGCG
Source organism: Ramlibacter sp. (assembly GCA_036263715.1). Classification (GTDB taxonomy): domain Bacteria; phylum Pseudomonadota; class Gammaproteobacteria; order Burkholderiales; family Burkholderiaceae_C; genus Ramlibacter. The sequence goes on along the minus strand of DATAGN010000129.1, from coordinate 1,482 downwards.
AATTCGTGGTGCTGCACCGGGACAAGGCACGCTTTTCCCTGCTGTACCGCCTGCTCTGGCGCCTGGTGCACGAGCCGCAGTTGCGCAACGACCCGATCGATGAAGACATGCTGCAGGCGCAGCACATGGCGCATGCGGTGCGCCGCGACATCCACAAGATGAAGGCCAACCTGCGTTTGCGGTCCCTGCGCGATGGCGACGGCAACGAGCTGCAGGTGGCCTGCTACGAACCCACGCACCACATCGTCGAGTCCGTCGCGCCCTGGTTTGCAAAACGCATCCCGGCGCCGCGCTGGGCGATCTTCACCCCGGAGCGCAGTGCGCGCTGCGACGGCGGGCGGCTGCTGTTCGGCCCCGGCGTTCCTTCGTCCGAGCTCCCCGGCACCGAGGGCACCGACGCCGACTGGCTGGCCTGCTACGAGCGCGTGTTCCCCGCGCACGACAAGCCGGCCGCGCATGCCTGAGCGCCCCGACCGCAGGATCACCTCGCTCGACGCTCTCAAGGCCGCCACGATGGCGTGCCGCGAGTGTCCCATCGGCGAAATCGCCACGCAGTCGGTCATCGGCGAAGGCAAGCTCCAGCCGAAGCTGATGCTCGTGGGCGAACAGCCCGGCGACCAGGAGGACCTGCAGGGGCACCCCTTCATCGGACCGGCCGGCAAGCTGCTGTCCCGCGCGCTCGAGGCCGCCGGCATCCCGCGCGAGCAGACCTTCGTGTCCAACGCGGTGAAGCATTTCAAGTTCGAACTGCGCGGCAAGCGCCGCATCCACAAGAGCCCGACGCAGCGCGAGATCGCCGCCTGCCATCACTGGCTGGAGGACGAGATCGCGCTGGTGAAGCCGGCTGCGCTGGTGGCGCTGGGTGCGAGCGCGGCCCGCTCGCTGCTGGGGCGGGCGGTGCCGGTGACCGTCAACCGCGGGCAGTGGCTGCCGCGCGAGGACGGGCTCGACGTGCTGGTGACCCTACATCCGTCCGCGCTGCTGCGCGTCGATGCCGAGGAGCGAGAGGCGGCGATCGAAGCGTTCGTCGCGGACCTGCGGCAGGCACAGCGGCTGTTCCGTCGCTGAGGTCCGCGGCAGGTCGGCGCAGGCCACGGGCGGCAGCGGCGCCATCTGCTGCTCGATCACGTGCGGCCGGCGCAGGTTGCGGCCGGCGCCGTCGGAGCCCTGCAGGCCGATGCCGCCCTGCGGCGGACCGGCCATGGCGCCCAGGCCGGCCTGCGCGCCGGCCATGGCGGGCCGGCCCTGGAACACCGCCTGGGCGTTCGGGCTCATGTTGTTGGTCGCCTGCTGGCCCCAGGCCTCCAGGGCCAGCAATCCGAGCCCCAGCACGGCAGCGACGCCGATCCAGTGGGTAGGGGAATGGGGGTGGTGGTTCATGGCGATTTCTCCTGCTGGCAGTCTGAGCCTGCGCAGGCGGTGGGCAGGAGCGACGGGCGACGAAGTTTCCGTAGGAGGAGGATGGCAGTGCGTCGGCGCGCG
>DATAGN010000128.1:0-2932 GCA_036263715.1 Ramlibacter sp. | reverse complement strand
AGGCGCGGCGCGCCGGCCAGGGCCATGCCGATCTCCAGCTGGCGCTGCTGGCCGTGCGCCAGGTTCGCCACCAGTTCGTCCGCGATGTGCGACAGGCGCGCGCGTTCCAGCAGTTCCTCGGTGGCGGCGCGCGAGGCGTGGCTGGCACCGGGACGCAGGAAGCCGTAGCGGCCGCGGCTCATGCCGCGCACCGCGAGAAAAAGGTTGTCCCGCACCGTGAGGTCGCGGAACAGCAGGGAGGACTGGTAGGTGCGCCGCAGCCCCTTGCGGATGCGCTCGTAGGGCGGCAGGTGCGTGATGTCCTCGCCGAAGAAGCGGATGCTTCCCGCCGTGGGCGGGAAGTCCCCCGTGACCGCGTTGAACAGCGTGGTCTTGCCCGCGCCGTTCGCACCCAGGATCGCGCGCTTCTCGCCCGCGGCCACCGTCAGCGTCACGTCGTCCACCGCCCGCAGCGCGCCGAAGCTGCGCGTCACGCCCTGCAGCACCAGGGCGTCGTCGGACGCCAGGGCCAGCTGCGTGGGCGGCGGCGCGCTGCGCGCGCGTGCGGACTGCGGACGAAGTGTCGTGATGGAAGCCACGGGCTGTCCTTGCTTTAAGGGCAGTTCGGCACGTCGCGCGAGCCGATCTTGAACTCGGCGCGCGGGATGCCCAGCGTCTGGTCGACGTTGTCCACCTTCGACAGCACCTTGTTGTACAGGTTGCCTTGCGCGTCCTTCACCACCTCGGTCACGAAGGTGGTGCCGATCGCCTGCCGGTTGGTGTCCAGGCGGACGTCGCCCGTGGGCGTTTTCAGCACCATCTTCTGCAGCGCGTCGCGGTAGCGGGCGTGGTTGTTCGACAGGTCACCGTTGGCCGCGGCCAGGCCGTCGAGCGCCGCCTTGGTGTTCACGTAGTAGACGTACGCGAACAGCGAGGGGCTGGGATAGCCGCCGGCGGACACCGGGAAGCTGGCCTTGTAGCTTTCGACGAACTTGCGCCATTCGGCGCCGTCGTACGCGTCGGCCAGGGGGCCGGCTGACAGCGTGCCGACCAGCGAGTCGCGCCGCTTGCCGCGGTAGTTCAGCACGTCCTGCGACACGGTGATGGAGCCACCCAGCAGCGGCTTGTCGCCACCCGCGGCTTCGTACTGGTTCAGGAAGTTCACCGCGTCGGCGCCGCCCAGCACCAGCAGCAGCGCGTCGACATCCTTGGGAATGCGGGCGATGACGGAGGAGTAGTCCTTGCCGCCCAGCGGGACCCATGCCTTCACCGGCACGCGGCCGCCGGCCTTGCAGAACTCGGTCATGAAGCCCTGGACCTGCGAGTACGGGAAGGCGTAGTCCTCCGCGATGACCATCACGCGCTTGTAGCCCTTGGCCATGGCGGCCTTGCCCAGGCCCACCATCCACTGGGCACCCTCGGTGTTGAAGCGGAAGAAGTTGGCGCTGGGGTTCTCCAGCGTGGTCGCCTGCGCGCCCGAGCCGCCGTTGATGAAGGTCACCTGGGGCTGGGTCTTGGAATAGTCCTTGACCGCGATGCCCTCGCCGCCGGACAGCGGGCCGACCAGGATCTCCACCTTGTCCTGCTCCACCAGCTTGCGCGCGGCGTTGACGGCCACGTCCGGCTTGGCATCCGAGGAGGCCTTGATCATCTCGATCTTGCGGCCGGCGATGACGCCGCCACGCTCCTTGATCGCCAGCTCCGCGCCACGCATGCCGTCGGCGCCGCCCGCCGCGAACGGGCCTTCGAGCGTCGCCAGCACGCCCAGCTTGAGCGGCGCGCCCTGGGCGAACGCGCTGCCTGCGAAGGTTGCGGCGAATGCGGCCGCCGCGAGGCCGCTCAGCAGAAATCTCTTGTGCACGCTTGTCTCCTTGGAAAGTGCGCGTCAGCGCGAAGTGGTGACGGTTTCCCCGCGCTGCAGGCGTGCCTTGAGCCACGCCCACAGCCCGAGCAGGCCGTCGGGGGAAAACAGGACGATCGCGAGGAACACCGCGCCGATCACGAGGTTGAAGCGTTCACGGTCGATCACGTCGATCGCGAAGGTCTGCAGCAGCACGAAGACGAGTGCGCCGAGGAAGGGGCCGATGGGGTGGCGCATGCCACCGAGGACGGCGATCACCAGGATGTTGATCAGCCACGAGGTGCCGACCGATCCGGGGGTGATGAGTCCGTTGTACCAGACGAGGAGGATGCCGGCGACCGCTGCGATGAAGCCTGCCACCGCATACGCGGCGACCCGGTGCGCGGTGACGTTGTAGCCCAGCGCGTTCATGCGGCGCGGGTTGTCGCGGATGCCCTGCAGCGCGATGCCGAAGGGTGCGCGGGCGACGTACTTCACGAAGAAGTAGCCCGCCATCGCGAAGGACAGCACCAGGAAGTAGAAGGGCAGCGGCGAGCGCCAGTCGATGCCGAACAGCGTGGGCGGGTACACCTTCTGGAAGCCCTGGAAGCCGTTGAACACCGAGTAGTTCTGCAGGGCCAGGTAGTAGAAGGCCACGCCCATGGCCAGCGTGATCATGATCGTGTAGATGCCTTCGGTGCGCACGGACAGCCAGCCGATCAGCGTGGCGGCGAGGGTGGCAATGGCCAGCGCGAACACGATCGCGATCGGCCAGGGCCAGCCGAGGCTGATGGCGGTGCTGCTGGTGCCGAGGATGGCGAGCGTGTAGCCGGCCATGCCGGCCACCGTCATCTGCGCCAGCGACACCATGCCGCCGTAGCCGGAGAGGAACATCAGCGACAGCGCGACCAGGCCGAGGGCGAGGCTTTGCGCGCCGACCTGGAAGGTGACGAAGGGGGAGGCGACGAAGGGGAAGACCAGCAGGCCGACGAGGACGACGATGTGGTGAGGCTGGATGGCGTCGTAGGCGCGACCGATCCACGGGCGTCGGGGTTCGGCTGCGCGCTCACCCCGACCTACCGGATGCACGTCATTTGCCGTAGGGCGGGGTGA
>DATAGN010000127.1:0-3940 GCA_036263715.1 Ramlibacter sp. | reverse complement strand
GTCCTTGATGACGCGCAGCGTGCCGAGCAGCATGGTCTCGACCACGTCCGCCTGGTGCAGCGCCTCCCGCGCCGCATTGGAGATGGCCAGGGAGGGCGTCGACAGCGCCGAGGGGTCCAGGTGGTGCGGCCGGCCGGCGACGATGGTCTTATCCTGCTTGGGCAGCCATTGTTCAACCCAGCGCGCCACCACGTGCGTGAAGGCGAGGAAGAGCAGGGCGATGAGGGCGTTGAAGACCAGGTGGTAGAGCACCACCACGGTCGCCGGCTCGGGCAGGTAGGGCTTGAGCGTGCGGATCCAGAAGGGCACGAAGGGCGCCGCGATCAGCACGCCCACGCACTTGAACACCAGGTTGCCGATCGGCACCTGCCGCACTTCGACCGTGGACTTGGCCGTGGCGAGCACGCCCAGCAGGCCGCTACCGAGGTTGGCGCCCAGCGTCAGGCCCAGGGCCACGTCCAGCGGGATGGCGCCCGATGCGGCCAGCGTGGCCGTGAGCAGCACGATGGCCAGGCTCGAATACGCGATCACGGACATGACCGCGCCGACGGTGATCTCCAGCAGGATGTCGCTGGACAGCGTCTGCAGCAGCGCCTTGACGGCCGGCGCCTTGACCATGATGCCGGTCGTCTCGGACACCAGGCGCAGCGCCAGCAGCATGAGCCCCAGTCCGATCAGCACCCGCCCGAAGCGACCGATGGGCGAGGTCTGGCGCGTGATGAACAGCACGACGCCGACGAAGATGAACAGCGGGGACAGCCACGACAGGTCCAGCGAGAACACGACCGTCATGAGGCTGGTGCCGACGTCGGCGCCCAGCATCACGGCCAGTGCCGTCGGTAGCGTGACGATGCCCTGGCCGACGAAGGCGGAGACGATCAGGGCCGTGGCGGTGCTGGACTGCACCAGCGCCGTGACGCCGAGGCCGGCCATCGCGGCGGCGGGGCGGGTGCCGATGCTGCGCGCCAGCACGTGGCGCAGGTTGGCGCCGAAGACGCGCAGGATGCCGGTGCGTACGAGATACGTGCCCCAGACCAGCAGCGCAACCGCCGCCAGCAGGTTCAGCAGATGCTTCATGTTTGAAACAATGATACGCCGCGGCGGCGGTTGACTGGGTAAACGCGTGGTGGGGGGACGACACGGGTGCCGTCATCCCCGCGCAGGCGGGGATCCAGGGCGCCCGGCTGTTCACGCGCTGCGCGCGTGCTCTGGATCCCCGCCTGCGCGGGGATGACGCGTCACTTCGTCTTGCGCACCCGCAGCAGCTCGTCGAGGATCAGCCCGATCGCCCCGGCGGTGATGGCCGCGTCCGCCACGTTGAAGGCCGGGAAGTACCAGCGGTTCTCCCAGTGGAACTGCAGGAAGTCCACCACGTAGCCATGCAGCAGGCGGTCGATCACGTTGCCGATCGCCCCGCCCAGGATGCACGCCAGCGCGAAGCAGAAAAGCTTCTGCCCCGGGTGCGTCTTGAGCAGGTAAAGAATGAACACCGTCGCGATCACGCCGATGCCCGTGAAGAACCAGCGCTGCCACCCCGACGCTCCGGCCAGGAAAGAGAAGGCGGCGCCGGTGTTGTGCGCCCGCACGATGTTGAAGAACGACGTGATGGTGGTGGAGTCGCCCAGCTTGTAGTAGCCGAGGATCAGCACCTTGGTGAACTGGTCCGCGATCAGCAGGATCAGCGCAAGCCCCAGCCAGGGCAGCATGCTGCCCGACGCCGGGGACCCGAGGGAGAGCGTCTTGCCGCGGGCCATCACGCGTGCACCCGCGCTTCGCCGGCGCCGAACAGGTTGGCGACGCAGCGGCCGCAGATCGAGGGATGCCCCGGGTCCCGGCCCACGTCGGAGCGCCAGTGCCAGCACCGCTCGCACTTGGTGTCGGGCGATGCCTCCACCCCCACCTGCAGGTCCTGCGCGCCCCCAGCCAGGGGCTCCAGCGCCACCTTCGACGTGATGAACACGAACTTCAGGTCGTCGCCCAGCGACTGCAGCAGCTGCAGGTCGCTGCCGCCAGCCCGGATCGTGAGGTTGGCCTGCAGCGACGAACCCACTTTGCCCGCGGCGCGCAGTTCCTCGATGAACTTGTTGGCCAGGTCGCGGATCTCGCGGATGCGGTTCCAGCGGGCCAGCAGCTGCGGGTCCGGACTGCCGATCTCGGCGTACTCCTCCAGGAAGATCGATTCGGAGCTGCCGAACACCTTCCACGCCTCTTCGGCGGTGAAGGAGAGGAAGGGCGCCATCCAGCGCAGCATGGCATGCGTGATGTTCCACAGCGCCGTCTGCGCGCTGCGGCGGGCGAGCGACTTCGGCGCGGTCGTGTAGAGGCGGTCCTTCAGCACGTCGAGGTAGAAGGCGCCGAGGTCCTCGGAGCAATACACCTGCAGCTTGGCCACCACCGGGTGGAATTCGTAGACCTCGTAGTGCGCCAGCACCTCGGCCTGGAATTCGGCGGCGCGGGCGAGCGCGTAGCGGTCGATCTCCAGCATTTCGGCCAGCGCGACCGCGTCCTTGGCCGGGTCGAAGTCGCTGACGTTGGCCAGCAGGAAGCGGAGCGTGTTGCGGATGCGGCGATAGGCATCGACGACGCGCGCGAGGATCTTGTCGTCGCCGGCGATGTCGCCCGAGTAGTCGGAGGCGGCGACCCACAGGCGGATGATCTCGGCCCCCAGCTTGTTGCTGGTCTCCTGCGGGTCGACGCCGTTGCCCAGCGACTTGGACATCTTGCGGCCCTGGCTGTCCACGGTGAAGCCGTGGGTGAGGAGGCCGCGATAGGGCGCGCGGCCGTACATCGCGCAGGCGGTCAGCAGCGAGCTGTGGAACCAGCCGCGGTGCTGGTCGTGGCCTTCCAGGTAGAGGTCCGCTTCCGGGCCGGCCTCGTGCGCCGCGCCGGCGTGGGAGCCCTTGAGCACGGTGGTGTGCGTCGTCCCCGAGTCGAACCACACCTCCAGGATGTCCTGGCTCTTGGTGTAGTTCGGCGCGTCGGCGGCAGCGCCCACCCTGGCGAGGATCTCCTCCGTGGAAGCCTTGCTCCACGCTTCGATGCCGCCGGCCTGCACCATGTCGGCCGCCACATCGAGGATCTCCATCGTCTTCGGGTGCAGGTCGCCCGAGTCCTTGTGCAGGAAGAAGGGCAGGGGCACGCCCCAGCTGCGCTGGCGCGAGATGCACCAGTCGGGCCGGCCCGCGATCATGTCGCGCAGGCGGGCCTTGCCGTTCTCCGGATAGAAGCTGGTCTCCTCGATGGCCGCCAGCGCCATCTGGCGCAGCGTCGCAGGCGCCTTGTCCCTGGTGAAGACCCCAACGCCCTCGTCCATGCGGATGAACCACTGGGCCGCGGCGCGGTAGATCACCGGCGTCTTGTGGCGCCAGCAGTGCGGATAGCTGTGGGTGATGCCTTCCGTCGTCAGCAGGCGGCCCGCCTTGTCGAGCGTGTCGATGATGTGGGGCACGGCCTTCCAGATGTTCTCGCCGCCGAACAGCGCGAAGTCGGGTGCATAGGCGCCGTTGCCCTGCACCGGGTTCAGGATGTCGTCGTACTTCATGCCGTGCGCGACGCAGCTGTTGAAGTCGTCGAGGCCATAGGCGGGCGAGGAGTGGACGATGCCGGTACCGTCTTCCGCCGTGGCGTAGTCGGCCAGGTACACGGGGGACAGGCGCCGGTAGCCGGCGTCCACGTCGTACAGCGGATGGCGGAATTCCAGGCCGCCCAGGTTCTTGCCTTCGGTGGTGGCGAGCACCTTGCCTTCCAGCTTGTAGCGGGCGAGCGCCTTGTCGACCAGCACCTCGGCCACGATCAGGCGTCCGCGCGGCGTTTCCACCAGGGCGTAGACGATCTCGGGGTTGAGGTTCAGCGCCTGGTTGGCCGGGATGGTCCAGGCCGTGGTGGTCCAGATGACGATGAAGGTGTCCGAATTGCTCCCTCCCCCTCCGGGGGAGGGTTG
>DATAGN010000126.1:0-3023 GCA_036263715.1 Ramlibacter sp. | reverse complement strand
ACTGGCACGGCAGCATCGTGAGCGAAATGGCGGCGCGCCATCCCGAGGTGGATGGCGACGCCTTCGCCACCGCCTGGCGCGCCGGCTACAAGCCGGCGATGGCGCGTGTGATGTCGGGCGAGCTCGGTTGGACGCTCATCGACGACCTGCACCGCATGATCCTCGATGGCATCCTGCCGCAGTTCGGCCTGTCGCACCTGGACGAAGCGCAGCGCCGCGACCTGAACCGCGTCTGGCACCGCCTCGATCCGTGGCCCGATGCCGTCGAGGGCCTGCAACGGTTGAAGCGCAAGTACATCCTGTGCAGCCTTTCCAACGGCAACATCGGCCTGCTCACGCGCATGGCCAAGCGCGCCGGACTGCCCTGGGACTGCGTGCTCTCCGCCGAAGTGTTCCGCGCCTACAAGCCCGACCCCGCCACTTACCTGGGCGTGGCCAACGTGTTCGACCTGCCGCCCTCGCGCGTGATGCTCGTGGCCGCGCACCACGACGACCTGGCAGGCGCACGGGCCTGCGGCCTGCGTACCGCTTACGTGGAGCGGCCGCTGTATTTCGGCGCCGCGCGGCGCAAGGACGTGAGCCCGCGCGCGGAGAACGACCTGCACAGCCGCAGCCTCCTGGACCTCGCGGACCAGCTGGGCTGCTGAGTCGGCCGTCGCTGACAGCCCGTCGCGGGCTTCGCCGAGCTTGCCCGGCGCACTTGGCCGGTCCTGGCTTGGGCGGCCGGACTAGGCCTACGGCCGCGCAGCGGAGGCACTATCCGCATGAGAAGCAAGGAGCCTTCCATGCCTGAAGATCGCACCCCCATCGACCATGGCCTCGCGCATCCGCAGCCGGAGCGCGGGACCATCCCGCAGCCGAAGCCGCAGGCGGACGAGGACCCGCGCGAACTCGTTCCGGGCCAGCGAGGCACTTCCGAGAAGCCGCAGCCGGGCGCCGGCGGCCAGGCGGATTTCGTCCAGCAGCCGGACTGAAGGAGCGACCATGGTGATGTTCAAGGCGAAGTTCCGGCCCATGAGCGACAAGCCCCGCGCGTCGGAAAGCGACAAGGTGCGCAGGCCCGGCCTGCAGCAGCAACAACAGCAGCAACCGGCGCAGCCCAAGGTGCCGCCGATCGAGGAAGAACGCGGGCCGCAGCACCCGATCCGCGAGCCGGAACCCACCGAGGCGCCGGAGCGCGCTCGCGGCGGCCGCTAGTCGCGCGTCACGCGCAACACTTCCTCGCGCGAGGTGATCCCCTCGCGCACCAGCCGCTCGCCGTCATCGCGCATCAGCCGCATGCCCTGCGCGAGCGCCGCCTCGCGGATGTGCGCTTCGGAGGAGCGGTTGTGGATCAGGGCGCGCATGCGCTCGTCCGCCACCATCAGCTCGAAGATGCCCGTCCGGCCGTGGTAGCCCGTGTAGCCGCAGTGCTGGCAACCGCGCGCAACGCCTTCCACTTCCACCTTGCAGTACTCGCACAGCTTGCGCACCAGGCGCTGCGCCAGCACGCCGAGCAGCGAGGAACTCAGGAGGAAGGGCTCCACGCCCATGTCGGTCAGGCGGGTCACGGCGCTGGCCGCGTCGTTGGTGTGCAGCGTGGCCAGCACCAGGTGACCCGTCAGGGAAGCCTGGATGGCGATCTGCGCCGTTTCGTAGTCACGGATCTCGCCGATCATGATGACATCGGGGTCCTGGCGCAGGATGGCGCGCAGCGCCTTGGCGAAATCGAGGTCGATCTTGGGGTTCACCTGCGTCTGGCCGATTCCCGCCAGTTCGTATTCGATCGGGTCTTCCACCGTCATGATGTTGCTGGTGGTGGAGTCCAGCCGGCTGAGCGCCGCATACAGCGTGGTGGTCTTGCCGGAGCCGGTGGGCCCGGTCACCAGGATGATGCCGTGCGGCTGCGCGATCAGGTCGATCAGCCGCCGCAGCGTCTCGCCCGTCATGCCCACCGATTCGAGGCTGATGCGGCTCTCGCTCTTGTCCAGCAGGCGCAGCACGGCGCGCTCGCCGTGCGCGCTCGGCAGCGTGGAGACGCGCACGTCCACGGCGCGCGTTCCGATGCGCAGCGAGATGCGGCCGTCCTGCGGCAGGCGCTTTTCCGCGATGTCCAGTTCGGCCATGATCTTCAGGCGCGAGATCAGTGCCGCGTGCAGCGCGCGGTTCGGCTGCACCACTTCGCGCAGCGCGCCGTCGACGCGGAAGCGCACGCTCGAGTGCCGCTCGTACGGCTCGATGTGGATGTCGCTGGCGCCATCGCGCGCCGCCTGCGTGAGCAGCGCGTTGAGCATGCGGATGATCGGTGCGTCGTCGCTCGCCTCCAGCAGGTCTTCCACCGCGGGCAGCTCCTGCATGATGCGCGAGAGGTCGGCGTCGTTCTGCACTTCGCTGACGACCGTGGCGGCGCTCGACTCGCCTTGCGCGTAGGCGGCGCTGATCCGCTGCGCCAGGGCGGGCGGGTCCATCTGCTGCAGCGTACGCACGCGGAACTTGCGCATCACCTCGGTCCAGGCCGGGGCCGGCGTTCCGGCGTGCCACAGGACGAGTTGCTCGCCGTCGTCTTCCAGCAGCAGCTGCTGGCTGCGCGCGAACGCGTAGGGAAGGGGGTACCGCATGCTCGTGGTTACCGCGCGCTCGGGGCCGTGGTGGCGGGCGGCGCCGTCAGCGGCCGCCACGTGTTCATCGGCGCCGGGCTGATGGTGGGCTCCGGCATGATCGGGGCGGTGTTGATCGGCACCAGCTGGCTCTCGGCCGGCTGGGCGTTTTGCTGCTTGGTGCGCATCAGGTCGTAGCGATCGATCGAGAGTGCATCGCTCTGCGAGGCGTCGCGGATCACCACCGGGCGCAGGAACACCATCAGGTTGGACTTGCGGCGACTGCGCTGCTCGGTACGGAACAGGTTGCCGAACACCGGCACGTCGCCCACGCCGGGCACCTTCTCCTCGGCGGCCGAGTACTCGTCCTGCAGCAGGCCGCCCAGCACCACCACGGACCCGTCATCCACCAGCACGTTCGATTCGATCGTGCGCTTGTTCGTCGTG
>DATAGN010000125.1:0-7552 GCA_036263715.1 Ramlibacter sp. | reverse complement strand
GCTCCCGGCGCCTCGCGCCTCGACCAGGCGCGATTTCCTACAATGGCGCCATGTCCAGCTCTGCTTCCCACCCGTGAGGTCGCCCGTCCCGGCGCGGCGCTTGCCGTGCCTGGTCGCCATCGCCCTGGCCTCGACCCTCCTGCAAGCTCCCGCTTCGGCGCAGGAGCCGGAGGTCCCGACCGCGGAGACCGTCCACGCATCACCCCCGCCGCCGGAAGTGCCGCTCGCCGAGGGCAAGGCCTCGTGGTACGGGCCGCGCTTCCACGGCCGGCGCACCTCCAGTGGCGAGCGCTTCGACATGCACGACCTGACCGCCGCGCACACCTCGCTGCCCTTCGGCACGCGCGTGCGCGTGCGCAACGTGGCCAACGGGCGCGAGGTGGTCGTGCGCATCAACGACCGCGGCCCGCACGTGCGCCAGCGGATCATCGACCTCAGCAGGGCGGCCGCTTCCGCGCTGGGAATCCTGAAGACGGGCGAAGCGCCCGTGGTGGTCCTCCCGCACTGAGCGGGGGCTACGCTCGTTTGAAGAAGACGAGGGCGAGCGGCACTTCGAGCGCGAAGCCGCCGGAGCTGGTGCCGCCGTGCGAGGCACTCACGACGACGCTGCCGGCGTCCTGCGGCTCCACGCGGGTGATCGAATCCATGAGGACCACGCGTCCACGTGGTCCTTCGGCGACCGGCTGCTTCATGCACGCTCCCGGGAGCGGTCCAGCGTAACAGCCGCCGCGCGGCGCCTCAAGCCCGCGTCGCGGTGAAGGGCCTGCGCTGGCCGTTGGCCGTGGTCACCGTGCCCTGGATGCGCCCGGCCGCATCGGCCGTGCCGGCGAAGCGCAGCGCGCCGCCGCCCGAGGGCAGTTCGAACTCGATGGCCGGGCCGCGCAGGCGCACCACCTGCAGCGGCACGCGGTTGCTGCCCATCATCGCGTGGCCTTCCACCTTCTGGAACTGCTGCTGCATCTCCACGCGGATGGGCGCGTCGTCGCCGACGCGCACCATCCAGGCTCCGCCCACCTTCGCCGGCACGATCCACAGGTGCGCTTCGCGGCCCGAGAGTTCGTCGGTGCGGTCCGGCTGCCAGTCGCCCATGCGGAACTGGTGCGAGGTGACGCGGGTGCCCGGTTTCATGTCCAGCAGGATCGGCCGCAGGCGCTCGTTGAGCGTCGGCAGCAGGTACAGGGTGACGACGTCCGCATCGCGGAAGTCCACCTGGAAGATGTCGCCCTGCTGGAAGTCGACGTCCACGCCCGCGGCGCGCGCATTGCGCCGCGACAGGGCCACCATGTCGGCGTTGTATTCGATGCCGCGTGCCCGCGCTCCGCGCTTGGCGGCCGCGATGGCGATCTTGCCGTCGCCCGAGCCCAGGTCGACCACGCGCTCGCCGCGCTTGACCTCGGCCAGGTCCAGCATGCGGTCCACCACGGCGTCGGGCGTGGGCACCCAGATCACGTCCTTGCCGGCCTGCCCGACCACGGGCTTGAAGTCGCTGCGCTCCGGTGGTTGCGTTGCGCAACCGGGCAGCAAAGGGGCGACCAGGACGGCCGGGAGGGCGGCGAGGAGGTGGCGGCGGGTGGTTTGCATGGCGCGATCCTGCCAGCATTTCGGCCGGATGTGGGGCGGGGTTTCAGGGAGGCGGGATGCGCGCCAGCACGGTCCACGGAAGCATCGCGGCGGGGCGCACCACCACGCCTTCGGCGGACAGCGCGCCGCGACCGGTGAGCGCGGCGATGTTCACCTGGTGGGTGACCACCACCAGCACGCCCGGTCCGCGCCAGCCGGCGAGCACCTCGCGCGCCCGCGCCAGTTGCGCGTCGCGCTCCGGCGGTCCTTGCCGCAAGGCGTCGAACGCGGGCTCGTGGCGTGCCTGCGCACCGAATGCCAGGCGTGCCGTGTCGCGCGCGCGGCACCACTGCGAGGACCACACCGCGCCGACGGCGATGCCGCGCCTGCGGAACTCCTCGCCGATGCGCGCGGCTTCGCCGCGGCCCTGCTCATCCAGGTTGCGTTGCGTGGCGCAGTCGTCCAGCCGGAACCCCGGCGGATCGCTCACGCCGGGGGCGGTGGCATGGCGGAACAGCACTACGGCGCCGGGCTGGGCGAGTGCTTCCCACGGCCCGTCGTCCGCGTGGACGACCAAGGTGGTTACCGCAATCAACGCGAAGACCAGGTGCTTCATGGGTGCAGCCTAGCAGCAGCCCCTGCCTGGGGGTAAGCTTCTCCCCATGGTCTTTCGTCCCTTCGTGGTCGCCTGCTGCCTCGCGTTCGGCGTGTCCGCGCATGCCGCCGACGACGCCGAGGTGCGCCAGTGGCTCAACGAATTCGTGGGCTCCAGCATCGTGCTGCAGGAGCTCGCCGCGGGCCACTGCAGCGAGTTCCTGCGGGGCGAGCGTGGGGACATCGACCGGTCCTATGCCTGGGGCGCGGCGCTGGCCTCGCCGGATTTCCGTGTCCAGGCGGAACGCAGCAAGGCCCAGGTGATCGCGCAGGCGCGCAGCAATGCGAGCCGGTGGGTGGCCAACGAGTTCCGCAGCGTCCCGGATGCGCGGCGGCTGCAGCGGACCTGCGGCATCTACGCCGGCATGTTCCGCACCATCCGCGACGCCGCCGAAACGGAGCTGGAGGACATCGAGTACCGCCAGAAGGGCCGCGTCACGCCGAGGCGGGAGCGCTGACCGCCTCGTAGCGGCCGCGCGCCACGCGCTCCAGGTTGGTGCCCTCGATGCGGATCAGTCGGCTGGCGCCGGTGCGGGTGGGCGCGTGGATGTCGCCTTCGTTGTACACGTGGGCCACCCCGGGAGTCAGTGCATATTCGCGCACCTTCCTCACCGCGCGCCGCTCGCCACCGGCACGGTCTTCGACCGGGACCCAGTCGCTCATGAGGGTTTCGCCGTCCGCCTGCCCGTAGATCGCCCACGAGGGGCCGTGGTCGTGCGGCGGCCCCTGGCGCGCGTCGGTGTAGCGATGCGCGAGGATGCAGAAGCCCAATTGCGGGTCTTCGTGGACGATCCTGCGTTCCGGCGAGCCTTCGTCGAAGAGCGACTCGACGAAGGCGCGGTCGGCCAGCGCATCGCGCAGCAGCGCCGCGACCTTCTCGCGGCCGGCGGGATTGTTTTCGGCTTGCAGGATGGCGCGCAAGGAGGCGGCGAAGGTGGGAAGGGTGTGTTGCATGGCGATGCTTGGTTGACCTCTGAAGGGGGTGCCTGCACGATACGAACTCAAGTCGGCTTGAAGTCAAGGAGTTTCTGCATGGACATCGCGGAAGTCGCACGGCGCTCCGGCGTGCCCGCATCGGCGCTGCGGTTCTATGAGGAGAAGGGCCTGATCACGTCGGCGGGGCGGCAGGGCCTGCGGCGCCAGTTCGATGCGCGCGTGCTCGACCAGCTGGCCCTGATCGCGCTCGGGCAGGCGGCCGGCTTCAGCCTGGCCGAAATCCGCACGATGTTCTCGCCGGACCGGCAACCGCACATCGACCGCGCCATGCTCGCGGCCAAGGCCGACGAGATCGATGCGATGGTGCGCCGCTGGAGCGCCGTCAGCAAGGGACTGCGCCACGCCGCGGTGTGCCCGGCCCCCAGCCACGGCGAGTGCCCGACCTTCCGCAAACTGCTGCGTGCCGCCGCGGCCGGCGCCTTGCCGGCCCGCTACACTGCCGCGCATCCCCAACGACCCGAGCAGGACCGGCGATCGTGAAGACCTTCTTGCACGTCGGCTGCGGCATCGCCCGCAAGGCCGACACCACGCGCGGCTTCGACAACGACGACTGGCGCGAGCTGCGGCTGGACATCGACGCGGAGCTGCAGCCGGACATCATCGGCTCCATGACCGACATGAAGGCCGTGCCGGACGCGAGTTGCGACGCGGTCTTCTCCAGCCACAACATCGAGCACCTGTACCCGCACGAGGTGCCGGTGGCGCTGGCGGAGTTCCGCCGCGTGCTGCGCCCCACCGGCTTCGTGGTGATCACCTGTCCGGACCTGCAGGTGGTGGCGGAAGCCGTCGCGGCCGGCCGCCTGGTCGAACCGCTGTACACCTCGCCGAGCGGGCCGGTCGCGGCCATCGACATCATCTACGGGCATCGGCCGGCGCTGGCGGCGGGCAAGCTGTACATGGCGCACCGCTGCGGCTTCACCGAGCAGGTGCTGGTGGACACGCTGCGCAACGCCGGCTTCGGCGGCGTGGCCTCGCGCCGCTGGCCCGACAAGCGCGACCTGTGGGCCGTCGCTTCGCGGGAGGTGATCCCCGAAGCGGACCTGCGCCACCTGGCGGCGGAGCACTTCCCCTTCCACAAGCGCGGCGTGTGAGCCGCGTCAGGCCGCGTCGCTGCCCGAGGACCACCGGGGCAGCACGTAGCCCGTGACGAGCGCCGCCACGCGCAAGCCGCTGGCCACCGCCGCGCCGAGCACGAGGCCGGCGCCGGGCGACACGCCGGCATGGTGCGCCAGCACCAGCACCCAGCCACCGATGAAGGCGCAGATCGCGTATGGGCGGTGGTCGCGCAGCGCCGTGGGGATCTCGTTGCAGACGATGTCGCGCAGCACGCCGCCGAAAGTGGCGGTGATCACGCCCATCAGCACCGCGACGATGCCGGGCAGGTCCTGCGCCAGCGCCAGTTGCGTTCCGCTGGCGCTGAACAGGCCCAGTCCCAGGGCGTCGGGCCACTGCATCGCGCGCTCGGTCGGCGCGAAATGGCGCGCCCGCAGGAACGCCATCGCGGCCACGCACAACGCCAGCAGGATCCACAGCCATTCGGGGTGCGCCACCCAGAAGAACGGCCGGCGGTCCAGCAGTACGTCGCGCAGCGTGCCGCCGCCGAAAGCGGCGAGTCCGGCCACCAGGCAGACGCCGACCGCATCGAGGCGCTTGCGCGCCGCCTCGAGCAGGCCCGACAAGGCGAAGGCCAGGGTGGCGCTGCCCTCCACCACGGTGAGCAGCAGGGACAGCCAGGGTGAGGTCGACATGATGCGATTGTCCGGCTTGCGCGGCGTGTAGCCTTGCACCATGGCGAAGCCGACCGCACCGCAACCCTACTGGCTGTACCTGCTCGAGTGCGAGGGCGGCGTCTACTACGCGGGGATCGCGCTGGACGTGGAGCAGCGCTTCTTCCAGCACCTGTTCGGAACCGGCGCCAAGTTCACGCGCGCGCGGCCGCCGCTGCGCGTGCTCGCCGCCCGCGCCTATCCGAGCAGAGGCGATGCCTTGCGGGCCGAACTGCAGCTGAAGGCGCTGCCGCGCGCGGACAAGCCGGCGTTCTTCGCGCTGCCGGTTCAGGGCAGCAGGTCGACGCCGAAACGGCGCAGCACCAGCGCGGTCGAGACGAAGCAAAGCAAGGTCAACGCGGCGGAGCCCGCCAGCGCCGGCCAGAACCCCCAGCGCCCCAGCATGGCCGGGAACGCCAGGAACATCGGCAGCGTCGGCAGCACGTACCAGAAGGTGTAGCGCGCGTGGTCCGCGATCGTCGCGGACGGCTGGTCCTCCACGTGCAGCCAGATGAGGGTGAGCGTCGTCACGATGGGCAGCGCCGCCAGCAAGGCGCCGGCGCGGCCGCTGCGCCGGGCGAGCTCCGAGACCGCCACCACCACGGCGGCGGTCACCAGGTACTTGAAGGCCAGCCAGAGCATGCCGCCGGCGGGGTGCGGCGCCAGGCGCTCAGCGCTTGACCCAGGTGAACACGCGCACCGGCGGCACGTTGAGCAGCTCCCATTCGCGCTGCAGCGGCGCGCCGAGCTCGGGCGTGAGGAAGCGCTCCACGTGCGGGCGCACCTGGTAGGCGACGAAACGGCCGCCCGGACGCAGCACCCGCGCGATCACCGCGGCGATGCGTTGCGACACTTCGGCCGGCATGGTCGAGAACGGGATGCCGGAGACGATCGCGTCCGGCCGCTCCATGCCGTGCGCAACCAGGAACTCCTCGATGCGTTCGGCGCTGCCGAGCTCCAGCGCCAGGCGCGCGTCCTGCAGCGTGCCGGCCACGTGGCGGTGGAACTGCGGATCGAGCTCGATGGCGAGCAGCCGGCCCTGCGCGGGCAGGGCTCGCAGGAGCGCGGCGGTCGTGCCGCCGGTGCCCGGGCCGAGCTCGACTGCGCAGCGGGCGTCGGCAATGCCGGCGTTGCGCACCAGGCGCTGCTCGAGCTGGGGCGAACTGGGGATGACCGAGCCGACCTGCGCCGGATTGCGCAGGAAGCCCCGCAGGAATTCGGCGCCATCGCGCCACCCCGCCGCAGCAAAGGGAGGAAGGCCGGTCGGGCCGGGCCGGGCCCGTCCGGTCGTTTGTTGTTCGTTCATGTGCTTACCGCGGATGTGGTTGTTGCATTGTCCGCAGAGGCGCCGGGTGCGGGGTGTCGGACAGGCGCGCACATTCCGGTGCTTCAGCCCGTCCGCAACGCCCGCCGCGAGAATCCCGCCACGGCGACTGCGAACACGATCACGACCAGCAATCCTGCCGTGAGCGAGCGTGCCTCTGCAATGAATCCGATCATCGGCGGTCCGGCCATCAGTCCGCAATACCCGACCGAGGACACCGCCGCGATACCGTGGGCAGGCGGGATCCCCGGCAACTGGCCAGCGGCACTGAAGAGCACCGGCACGATGTTGGCAAAGCCCAGGCCCACCAGCGCGAAGCCCGCCAAGGCCGCCCAGGGCTGCGGGATGGCCAGCGCCAGCGCCATGCCGACGGCTCCCAGCGCGCCGCTGCAGCGCAGCAGGGTCACGGGTGCCATGCGCGCGCGCACCCAGTCGCCGCCGAAGCGCCCGGCCGCCATGGCGCCGCTGAAGCTTGCATAGCCCAGGCTGGCGCTGCTGGCGGCGGAGCCGAGCTCCTGCCGCATGTACAGCACGCTCCAGTCGTACAGGGCGCCTTCGCCGACCAGCCCCATGGCGGCCAGCAAGCCCAGGAGCACCAGGGGCCCGTGGGGCAGGCTCAGGGGAGCGCCGCCTTCCTGGCCGCTGCGCTGCTGGCGCAGCATGAAGCGGCTGCCGGCCAGCGCCAGCACGCCCAGCGCGGTCGATGCGCCCACGAGATGCTGGCCGGGGGACACACCCGCTGCTGCCAGCAGGCTCCAGGCGGCGGAGCCGCCCATGCCGCCCAGGCTGAACATGCCGTGGAAGCCGCTCATGAGTGGGCGCTGCGCGCGCCGCTCGACTTCCGTGGCTTCGTCGTTGATGGCCACGTCGAACAGCGCCGCGGCCATGCCGTAGGCCAGCATCAGGGCGAGCAGGAGCGCATACGCCGTGGGCAGCAGCAGGCTGGCGACTGCCGCGACACAGATCACGCCGGTGAGCGGGACGACGCGCCGCGGCGCGTGCCGCGCGAGCACCTTGCCCGCCAGCACCAGCGCGCCGATGGCACCGGCACCGCTGGCGAGCATCGCGATGGCCAGCGACGACTCGCCCAGTGCGTAGTGCGCCTTGATGCTCGGCACGTGCACGCCCCAGGTCGCGAACAGCGCGCCGGCGACGAAGAACTGCGCGCGCAAAGCCCAGGTGGCGGCGCGCAGGCTGCGCGATCGATCGTGAGGAGGGGGCATGGAGCACCCCATCCTAGGTCAGTGCGTCA
>DATAGN010000124.1:0-4471 GCA_036263715.1 Ramlibacter sp. | reverse complement strand
AGCAGCTATTCGGCGCGCAAGCTCGGCATGAAGACGACGGGCAACGCCGGTGGCTCGCACAACCTGACCATGACCTCGCGCCGCACCGAGGCGGGCGACGACCTGGTGCACATGTTGAAGAAGCTCGGCACCGGCCTGTTCGTCATCGAACTGATGGGCCAGGGCGTCAACTACGTCACCGGCGACTACTCGCGCGGGGCCAGCGGGTTCTGGGTGGAGAACGGCGAGATCGCGTACCCGGTGCAGGAGATCACGATCGCCGGCAACCTGAAGGACATGTTCATGGGCATCGAAGCCATCGGCGCGGATGTCTACAACTACGGCGCGAAGACGGTGGGCTCGATCCTGGTGAACAGGATGAAGGTGGCGGGGAGCTGACGCCTACGGCGCCAGAGCGGCCTTCACCGCCGCGCTCACCTGCCCCATGTCCGCCTTCCCGGCCAGCCGCTGCTTCGCCGCGCCCATCACCTTGCCCATGTCCCCGGGCCCGGTGGCGCCGACTTCGGCCACGATCTTCTTCACCTCGGCGGCGACTTCGTCGGCAGACAGGCGCGCCGGCAGGTAGGCCTGCAGCACGAGGACTTCGGCCTGCTCCTTGTCGGCCAGGTCCTGGCGGCCCGCCTTCTGGAAGGCGTCGATGCTGTCCTTGCGCTGCTTGAGCAGCTTGTCGACGATGGCCACCACCCCGGCGTCGTCCAGCTCCACGCGCTCGTCCACTTCCTTTTGCTTCATGGCGGCGGTGAGCATGCGGATGGCGCCCAGGCGCTCGGTGTCCTTCGCGCGCATGGCGGCCTTCATGTCCTCGGTGATGCGTTCCTTGAGCGTGGGCATGGTCGAATCTTCCAGTTCAAAAATGAAAAGCCCGCCTGAGCGTCCCCAGGCGGGCTTTCGGGTTCCTGTCAGCCGGGGCTCAGTAGAGCTTCTTCGGCAGCTGCATGCTGCGCACCCGCTTGAAGTGGCGCTTCACGGCCGCCGCCTTCT
Source organism: Ramlibacter sp. (assembly GCA_036263715.1). Lineage (GTDB taxonomy): Bacteria > Pseudomonadota > Gammaproteobacteria > Burkholderiales > Burkholderiaceae_C > Ramlibacter. The sequence continues at coordinate 3,490 of DATAGN010000124.1, read as the reverse complement.
TGCGCTTGCGCTCGGCCGTCGGCTTCTCGTAGAACTCGCGTGCGCGCAGTTCCGTCAGCAGGCCCAGCTTCTCGATGGTGCGCTTGAAGCGGCGCAGCGCCACGTCGAACGGCTCGTTTTCCTTGACACGAATAGTCGTCATGAATTTCCGGATATATCTCTGTGGCGAACGAAGATCGAGGACGTCCGCCGGGGGGTCCCCACCTGTAAAGGTCGATCAGGCCGGTGGGGGTTTGCCAGCAAAGCCCGAGATTATAGCGTCGTGCAGGAAACCGGCAACCGGGGTGCCGTAGGTTGGGTTGCCCGCGAGGGCACCCCAACACCCCCCTACCGCCCCGCCAGCGCCTGCGCACAGGCATACCCGCTCGCCCACGCCCACTGGAAGTTGTAGCCCCCCAGCCAGCCCGTCACGTCGACCACTTCCCCGATGAAATAGAGCCCCCGCTGCCGCGATTCCATGGTCTGCGAGGAGAGCTCGCGCGTGTCGACGCCGCCAGCCGTGACTTCGGCCTTGCGATAGCCCTCCGAGCCAGTCGGGATCAGCTCCCATTGCGACAGGCGCTGCGCCAGTTGCTGCAGCGCCTTGTCGCCGGCCTCGTTGATGGGCCGCTGCCAGCCGGCGTCCTGCTGCACCCAGGCGTCGGCCAGCCGGGACGGCACCCACTGGGCGAGCTCGTTGGCGATCAGCTTGCGCGAGCGGGCCTTCGCCGCGGTGAGCTCCCGCGCCAGGTCATGCCCGGCCGCCAGGTCGATCTGCAGCGGCGCGCCTTCGCGCCAGTAGCTGGAAATCTGCAGCACGGCCGGGCCGCTCAGGCCGCGGTGCGTGAAGAGCAGGTCCTCGTCGAAGGCCATGCGCTCCTTCTTGCTGCCGGCGGCGATGCGCACCGGCAGCGCCAGCCCCGCGAGCTGCGCGAAGGGCGCCCAGCGCTCGCCGTCGAAGGTGAGGGGCACGAGCGCCGGCCGAGGCTCCACCAGCCGCAGGCCGAATTGCCTGGCGATGCGGAAGCCGAAGTCGGTGGCGCCGATCTTCGGGATCGACAGGCCGCCGGTGGCGATCACGACCGATCGCGCCTGGACCGTGCCCCGGCTGGTCCGCAGCTCGTAGCCGTCGGCTGTCGTTGCGACCTCCTGCACCGCGCAGGGCTGCCAGTGCGTGACCTGGCCGGCGCCGCACTCGGCCAGCAGCATGCGAATGAAGTCCTCCGAGGAGCGGTCGCCGAACAGCTGGCCCTTGTGCTTCTCGTGGAAGGGGATGCCGTGTTTTTGCACCAGGGCGATGAAGTCCTGCGGCGTGTGCCGCGCGAGTGCCGAGCGGCAGAAGTTCGGGTTCTCGCCCAGGAAGTGCTTGTGCGGCGCGCGCGGGTCGAGCTCGCGGTTGGTGAAGTTGCAGCGGCCGCCGCCGGAGATGCGGATCTTCTCGGCGACCTTCTCCGCGTGATCGACCAGCAGGACTTTCGCACCCAGCTGGCCGGCGATACCGGCGCAGTAGAGGCCGGCCGCCCCGGCGCCGATGACGACAGCATCGAAGGTGGAGGAGGGGGGCGCGTCCGGCATGGGCGCCGATTATGGGGTGACACCCTCTCCCTTCTTTCTCCCTCTCCCGCATGCGGGAGAGGGAGAAAGAGAAGAGCCCTTCAGGCGACGCGTGACGCCGGCACGCCCTGCGCCGCCGCGGCAATGCCCCGCACCACGTCGCCCACCACGATCACCGACGGACTCGCCAGCCCTTCGCGTTCGATCGTGGCGGCCAGCTCGCCCAGCGTGCTCACCGCATGGCGCTGGTCCGGCAGGGAGGCGCGCTGGACGATCGCGATCGGCGTCGCGGCCGGCAGGCCCGCCAGCAGATCCTGCTGGATCCGCGTCGCATTGCTCACGCCCATGTAGATCACCAGGGTCAGGCGGGCGTCGCGGGCCATCGCGGCGAGCGACTGCCAGTCCGGCGGCGCCGCCTCCTTCTGCGCGTGCCCGGTCAGGAAAATCACGCCTTGCGCATGGTCGCGGTGCGTCAGGGGAAAGCCCAGGGAGGTGGCGGCGGCCAGTCCGGAGGTGATGCCGTTGACGATCTCCACCTCCACGCCGTGCGCGCGCAGGTGCTCCACTTCCTCGCCGCCGCGGCCGAAGATGAAGGGGTCGCCGCCCTTGAGGCGCACGACCTTCTCGCCCTCGCGTGCCGCCATCAGCATCAGCTTTTCGATGAAGGCCTGGGGCGTGCTCTTGCAGCCGCCGCGCTTGCCGACGTAGACGATTCGCGCCGTGGGAGCGGCATGGGCCAGCACCTCGCGGCTGACCAGGTCGTCGACCAGCAGCAGCGAGGCCTCGGCGATCGCCTTCACCGCCTTGAGGGTCAGCAGTTCCGGATCGCCCGGTCCGGCTCCCACGAGGGTGACCTTGCCTGTGATGTTCATGCGGCAGCGAGATGCAAGATGTGTTCCACCTGGAGGGCCATGGACGCGGGCACGGGCTTGCGGCCGGCGAGCACGTCGCGGATGTAGTTCGCGGTGGTATCCGAATCCAGCTGCCTCGGCAGATCCGGCAGGTCGGTCAACGTTCCCTTGCGGCCTTCCTGCAGCAGGAGGCGTTCGCCGCGCACGAAGCCCTCCATCTGCGGCAGGCGCCGGGCATCGGCGACGACTTCACCCTCTGTGCCGCGCAGCAGCAGGGCCGTGGCCCGCATCTGCGCGAACACCTCGCCCATGGAGATGGCGTATTCGGGATGCGTGTAGCTGCTGACGATCACGGCCGGCCCGTCGACGGGCTGCATCAGCTTCACCAGGCTGTGGGCGCTGTTGCGCAACCCGATCACGCGGCGCGCATCCAGCAGGCGCTTGAGGCCGGGGCAGAGCACTTCGGTGGGCACGAAGGCGACCTGGCCGTCCTGCAGCATGGGGGCGGCGTCGGCCGCCTGCAGGTCCATCGCCTGCAGCACGTCGCGTACCACGACGCGGCTGGACTCGGTGGCAGTGCCGTGGATCAGGACGGGCAGCCCGCGCGCTGCCACCAGGCCGGCCAGCAGCGGCGTCAGCACGGGCAGGCGACGGGCGCCGTTGTAGCTGGGCAGGACGATCACGGGCCGGCCGCTGGCCGAGCGGGCGCGCTGCAAGCGCGCATGCGTCGCGTCGAGGAAGCCGCACATTTCGTCCGGCGTCTCGCCCTTCACGCGCATGGCGATGCAGAAGGCGCCGATCTCCAGGTCCGTGACGGCGCCGTCTAGGACCTGCCCGAACAGGTCCGCGGCCTGCTCGCGCGCAAGCGGCCTCGCGCCCTGCTTGCCGCGGCCGATTTCCTTGAGGTAATGGCTGATGCCCACGCGCAATTGTCCCAGAGGCTTGATGACCTTTCGCTATAAGCTGATTCAGCGGGAGGCCGAGAACGGTGCCGCGTCGGGGTTCGGCGCTGCGCGCGCTCACCGCCGACCTACATGGAGCCGGGAAGGTAGGTCGGGGTGAGCCCGCAGGCGAACCCCGACGCGCGTCAGGCCACCTTTGCGAAC
>DATAGN010000123.1:0-5094 GCA_036263715.1 Ramlibacter sp. | reverse complement strand
GCCCCGCTTCCTGGAAGGGCTGGATCATGTTGGCCGGCAGCGAGTTCGGGTGCAGGTAGATCGGCACGTCGTGCGCCTCGGCGGCGGCGAAGATGTCCCAGAACTTCTGGTCCGACAGGTACTCGCCCTTCGTGTGCGAGTTGATGATGACCGAGTTCATGCCCAGCTCGTTCACCCCGCGCTGGATCTCCTTGGCGGCGGCCGCGGGGTCCTGCGGCGCCACGGCGATCATGCCGGCGAAGCGCGTGGGGTACTTGCGGCACGCCTCGGCCAGCTGGTCGTTGGCCGTGCGCGCGAAAGACACGGCGGTGCCCTTGTCCAGCCACTGCACGCCGGGGGCGGTGAGCGCGATCACGGCCATGTCGACGCCGGCGGCGTCCATGTGCGCCAGGCGCTTGTCGCCCAGGTCCTGCAGGCCTTCCATGATGTGCCGGGCGCGGTCGCTCTGGCTGGTCATGTAGAAGCCCATCAGGCCCTTGAAGCCGGGGTCGACGTCGGGCTGGTTGAACAGGCCGCGGTAGATGTCCAGCATCTCCTTGGGCGCGAAGGCTTCCTCGGTGGCGATGCGCTTGTACGGAGCCTTGCCCGGCTTGGCGGACTCGGGGGTGGGGAGTTGGATCTCGACGTTCATGCCGCCATGCTAATTGCTCGCGGAGTGAAAGAGAATCGGCTGGTTTTGTTCGACAGCTTTCGCGAAACGAGAGAGATCTTGGACACCCTCCTGAACCTCAAGGCCTTCGTCGCGACCGCGGACGCGGGCAGTTTCTCCGCCGCGGCGCGGCGCCTGGACCTCGTGCCCTCCGTCGTGTCCAAGCGCGTCGACCAGCTGGAGTGGCGCATCCGCGCGCCGCTGTTCACGCGCTCGACGCGCAAGCTGACGCTGACCGACGTCGGCGAGCGCTACCTGCCGACGGTGCGCGAGCTGGTGCGCCAGTTCGACGATGCGCTCGCCGGCATGGCGCGCTCCAGCGGCGAGATCGAAGGGCACATCCGCGTGAAGGTGCCCACCACGCTGTTCACGCTGTACCTGAGCCGGATCCTGCGCGACTTCCTGCAAAGCCAGCCGATGGTCAGCATGGACATCGTGCTGGCCGACCGCTCGGTGAACCCGCTGGAGGAAGGCTTCGACCTGGCGGTCGGCGCGCGGCCCGAGACCTACGGCGGCGTCGACGACCACCCGCTGTGCCCGATCAAGCGGCGCGTGGTCGCCACGCGCGGCTACCTGCGCCGCAAGGGCACGCCGCTGCACCCCGGCGACCTGGCGGAGCACGACTGCCTGGTCTTCTCCACCTCGGGCACGCGCTGGGATTTCGCCAGCGCGCAGGGGCTGGTCGGCATCGACGTCCGCGCCAAGCTGCGCACCAACGACGGCGCGGCGATCTGCGAGGCCACGCTCGCGGGCAGCGGGATCTCGCTGCTGGGGGAGTACCTCGTGCTGCCGCACCTGCGCGCGGGCCGCCTGGTGGAACTGCTCCCGGGCTACGAGGTGCCGGAGATCTGGCTCAAGGCGCTGGTGCCCGCGAGCCGCAGCGACCTGCCGCGCGTGCGGCTGCTGCTGCAGTGGCTGCAGGCGCACCTGCGCGGCGGTGCTCCGTGGCACGGCGACGTGCCGCACGTGCCGTCCGTCGAGGCAAGTGCCGCGCCCGCGGCGAAGGCGCGCAAGCGCGCGCCGCGCACCTGAGCTCTCCCTCGGAACGCACGCGTTTGCCTCTGGAAATCGCCCTCTCCAGAGGGGAAAACACGCCGCTTCCCAATGGCGCGCGCGCCGTTTTCGCGCTTCTCCAGAGGAGAAACCGCGTTTTCGCGCGGATCAAAAAGCAACATCTCCCAGCGAAAAAACGCTTTTTCCGCTTTGATGCGACCTCATTTCGCTTTAGCATCCGCACTGCCAGTGGAGTGCAGTCTTTCCCTGGTGGGTCTCATCAACTTCTAGAAGGAAATCGATCATGGCAACTGCAAAGAAAGCGACGGCGAAGAAGGCGCCGGCGAAGAAGGCCTCGGCTCCGGCCAAGAAGGCCACCGCGAAGAAGTCGGCACCGGCGAAGAAGGCGCCGGCTGCCAAGAAGGCCGCTCCGGCGAAGAAGGCTGCGGCTCCGGCGAAGAAGGCAACTGCGAAGAAGGCCGCTCCCGCCAAGAAGGCCGCGGCGAAGAAGGCTCCCGCCAAGAAGCGCACCCCGAACGCCGCGTTCATGAAGCCCCTGACCCCGGACCAGTCGCTGGCCGCCGTGGTCGGCCCGGCTCCCCTGCCGCGCACGGAGATCGTGTCCAAGCTGTGGGCCTACATCAAGAAGAACAAGCTGCAGGACCAGCAGAACAAGCGCATGGTCAATGCCGACGACAAGCTGCGCGTCCTGTTCGGCAAGAACCAGGTGTCGATGTTCGAGATGGCTGGCCTGATCGGCAAGCACGTCAAGTAATCGGGCACTCGCACCCGATGCCCAAAGGCCGGCGGAAGCCGGCCTTTTCTTTGGGGCGTCCGCCTTCGACGCAAGTGCCAAGCTGACGGGTGAACGCAGAGTGCGCAGAGGTTACGCAGAGGACGCAGAGGGAAACCGAACAGGCTTGGGTCTTTTCTGCGTCCTCTGCGTACCTTTGCGTCCTCTGCGTTCACATTCCATGCGCGTCCGGCCTCCTGCTACTTCTTCAGCGCCGCCTCACGGATCGCGCTCAGCGTCGCGCGGGTCGTGATCACCTCGGGGTCCAGCACCACCTCGATCACGGTTCCGGTCTTGCGCTCCAGCGCCGCCACCAGCGCCGGCTCGAACTCCTCGGTGCGGGTGATGCGGGTGCCCTCGTAGCCATAGGCCTTCGCCAGGCCCACGAAATCGGGGTTCGACAGCTGGGTGCCGGCTGCCTCCACCCGCGTCGGGTACTCGCGCTCCTGGTGCATGCGGATCGTGCCGTACATGCCGTTGTTCAGCAGCACGACGATCGACTTCGCGCCGGCCTGCACCGCACTCGCCAGCTCCTGCCCGTTCATCAGGAAGTCGCCGTCACCGGCCATCGTCAGCGCGACGCGGCCCGACACGATGTTCGCCGCGATGCCCGCCGGCACCCCATAGCCCATCGACCCCGCCGTCGGCGCCAGCTGCGTCTTGTGGCCCTTGGCCAGGCCGTGGTGCTTGAAGAAGCGGTGGGTCCAGGACGCGAAGTTGCCGGCGCCGTTGGTGATCAGCGCGTCGGCGGGCAGGCGCTTTTGCAGCACCTCCACGATCTTCGGCATGTCGATGCTGCCCGGCAGCTCCTGCGGCTCCAGGTTGCCCAGGTAGTCCGCGTTGGCCGACTCGGCCCAGGCGCTGCCCCAGGGCAGCTCGGGCGGGGCCGTCAGCACCTCCAGCGAGCGCGCCGCCGCATTCATCGTGGCGTGGATCGCCAGGTCGGCGTGGTAGACGCGGTTCAGCTCCTCGGGGCTCGCGTGGATGTGCACGAGCTTCTGCGCCGGCTTCGGGGGCTTCAGCAGCGTGTAGCCGCCGGTGGTCATCTCGCCCAGCCGGGGGCCGATGGCAATGACCAGGTCGCTATCCCGCACCCGCGCCGCGAGCTTGGGGCTGATGCCGATGCCCACGTCGCCGGCGTACAGCGGGTGGTGGTTGTCGAAGGTGTCCTGGAAGCGGAAGGCGTTGCCCACCGGCAGCTTCCAGTTCTCGGCGAAGCGCTGCAGCGCCTGCGCCGACTGCGGCGTCCAGCCGGCGCCGCCGGCGATCACGAAAGGCTTCTTCGCCGCCAGCAGCATCTCGCGCAACCTGCGCAGCGATCCCGGGTCGCTCCAGGACTCCACGGCCTCCACCCGCGGCAGCGGGCGCGCGGCGGTGGACTGCGTCAGCATGTCCTCCGGCATCACCAGCACGACGGGCCCCGGCCGACCGTTCATGGCGGTGGCGAAGGCACGCGCCACGTACTCCGGGATGCGGTGCGGGTCGTCGATGCGCTCCACGCGCTTGGCCATGCCCTTGGTGCTGGGCCCGAAGAAGTTCATGTAGTCGACTTCCTGGAAGGCCTCGCGGTCGCGCTGGTCGCTGGCGACGTCACCCACGAACAGCACCATCGGCGTCGAGTCCTGGAAGGCGGTGTGCACGCCGATCGATGCATTGGTGGCGCCGGGCCCGCGCGTGACGAAGCAGATGCCGGGCCGGTTGCTCATCTTCCCCACGGCCTCGGCCATGAAGGCGGCGCCGCCCTCCTGCCGGTTTATCACGAAGCGGATCTGCTCGCGGTACTTGTGGAAGCCGTCCAGCACGGCCAGGTAGCTCTCCCCCGGCACGCCGAAGGCGTGCGTGACGCCCTGCGCCACCAGGCATTCGACGATCAGGTGGCCTGCGAGCTGCGTGTCTTGGGGCATATGCTTGACTCAATTAACTATTTGGTGAATTATCGAACCATGGCCCGAGACACCAGCCCTGTAGCCGAGGAACGCCTGCGCGACGCCGACCGGTCGCAGAGCACCATCCTAGCAGCGGCGCGCGACGAGTTCGCCGAGTACGGGCTGGGTGGCGCGCGTGTCGACCGCATCGCCGAACGGGCGGGGCTGAACAAGCGCCTGATCTACTACTACTTCGCGGACAAGGAGACGCTGTTCCAGGCGGTGCTGGAGCAGGCTTACCGCGACATCCGCACCGAAGAGACGCAGCTGCACCTGCTGGAGCTCGACCCGCCCACCGCGGTGCGGCGGCTGATCGAGTTCACCTGGAACTACTACCTGGCGCACCCGGAGTTCATCACCCTCCTGAACAGTGCCAACCTGCACCGCGCACGCCACCTGGCCGAGAGCAGGCGCGCGCGCGAGCTCAACTCGCCGGTGATCGAGACGCTGGCCGCGGTGCTGGAGCGAGGACGCCGCGAAGGGTCCTTCCGCGGCGGCGTCGACCCCGTCCAGCTCTACGTCTCGATCGCCGGGCTCGCGTACTTCTACCTGTCCAACAGCCACACCCTCACGGCCATCTTCGGCCGCGACCTGCTGGCGCCCAAGGCGCGCGCCGAGCGGCTGTCGCACATGACGGACGTGGTGCTGGGGTACCTGCTGAACGATTGAGCTGCGCGGTTGTTGGGGTGCGCTGCGCGCAACCCAACCTACCAACACCCGTTGGTCCGGTTGCG
>DATAGN010000122.1:0-2249 GCA_036263715.1 Ramlibacter sp. | reverse complement strand
GGCTGGCGTTGATCCTGGCGTTCGCCGCATCCGCCGCGGCGGCGCAAACCTGCGACAAGCCGGTCTACCTCACCTTCGACACCGGCCACATGGGCGTGGCGAACTACATTGCCAACGTCCTAAACAAGCACCAGGTCAAGGTCACCTTCTTCGGCGCCAACGAGCGCACAAAGGAGGGGGACGGCAGCCTGGGCGATCACTGGGCGCCCTGGTGGAAGGCGCGCGCCGCCGAGGGCCACGAGTTCGCGTCGCACACCTTCGACCACACCTACTGGCGCGCCGACGTCGGCGAGCAGTTCCGCGTGCGCGCTTCGGCCGGGCCCAACATGGACAAGACGTACACGTGGACGGCCGCGGAATATTGCGCGGAGATCGACCGCGCGACGCGCCGCCTGCAGGAACTCACGGGCAAGCGGCCGCTGCCGCTGTATCGTGCGCCCGGCGGAAAGACTTCACCCAAGCTGCTGGCCGCCGCGCGCAGCTGCGGCTACCAGCACGTGGGCTGGGCGCCGGCCGGCTTCCTGGGCGATGAACTTCCGAGCGAATCGGCCAGCAACAAGGTGCTGCTGCAGAAGGCGTTGCGGGACATCCGTCCGGGCGACATCCTGCTGGCGCACCTGGGCATCTGGTCGCGCAAGGACCCGTGGGCACCGGCGGTGCTGGAGCCGCTGATCACGGGCCTGAAGGCCAAGGGATTCTGTTTTGCGACGCTGCGCGACCACCCGTCCTACCGCGACTGGATCGCGCGCACGAGGTGATGGATGCAGTGGATTCTTGATCTGTTCGAAAAGGCGCAGCAGGCGCTGTTCGAGACGGCGGTGCAGCCGATCATGTTCTCGTTCGGCCTGGGCAACCTGCTGGAGGATGGCTACACGGCCACCGGCTGGCTGCTGGTCGGCCTGATCCAGATCGCGATCATGCTGGCCTTCATCGGGCCGCTGCAGCGGTGGCGCCCCGTGGAGCCGATGGTGGACGCGCGCGCGATCCGAACCGACATCCTCTACACGCTGCTGCACCGCCTCGGGTTGTTCCGCGTCATCCTGTTCTTCAGCGTCGAGCCGCTGTTCGACGAGATGTTCGGGATGCTGCGCGTGGCCGGCCTGAGCACCGTGCACATCGACCAGGTCATGGCGGGCGGCACGGCGCATCCCTTCATCAGTTTCCTGATCTACCTGGTCATCTTCGACTTCGTCGACTACTGGATCCACCGCGGCCAGCACGGCCTGAACTGGTGGTGGAGCCTGCATTCGCTGCACCACTCGCAGCGGCAGATGACGATGTGGAGCGATAACCGCAATCACGTTCTCGACGACGTGCTGCGGGATTCGTTGTTGGTGATCCTGGGGCAGATGATCGGCGTGGGCCCCGGGCAGTTCGTCGCGATCGTCGCGATCGCGCAGCTCAGCGAAAGCTTGCAGCATGCGAACGTGCGGATGCATTTCGGTCGGATCGGCGAGAGGCTGTGGATCTCGCCGCGTTTTCATCGGCTGCACCACAGCATCGGGCTGGGGCATGAACGCAACGCGCAGGGCGAGCTTCTGAAGCAGGGGCGCAGTCCGGCACTGGGCGGGCACAACTTCGGCGTGCTGCTGCCTTGGTGGGACGTGATGTTCGGCACAGCGAACTTCGAAGTCCGCTATGACCCGACGGGGGTGCGGGACCAGGTGGAGAAGGGCCGGAACTACGGCGAAGGGTTTTGGGAGCAGCAGTGGCTGGGGGTGCTGCGGCTGGTGGGGCGGGCGTAAGCCGTCACACCCGGAGGCGGTGGTCCAGAGCATTCAAAATGCGGGAGCCCTGGATCCCCGCCTTCGCGGGGATGACGCTCATCGCGATGCCCCTCCTCCTCGATTCCTTCTGGCGCGCCGCCGCCTACTGCCTGCACCCGCGCATCATCGGCCTGTCCCTCCTGCCCTTGATCGCCATGGTGCTGATCGCCTTGGCGCTCGGCTACTTCTTCTGGGACAACGCGGTCAACGGCGTCTTCGTCTGGCTGGAGTCCAGCGCCTGGCTGGAAAACATCACCGTATGGCTGCGCGACATGGGCATGGGCGGGCTGAAGAACGCGCTCGCGCCGCTGCTGGTGATCTTCGCGATCACGCCGCTGCTGGTGGTGTTCGTGCTGTTCTTCGTGGCGCTGCTCATGACGCCGGCCGTCGTGAACCTCGTCGGACGCAGGCGCTTTGCGGACCTGGAACGCAAGCACGGCGCCTCCTTCCTGCACAGCGCCGTCTGGTCGCTGGGCTCCACGT
>DATAGN010000121.1:0-2126 GCA_036263715.1 Ramlibacter sp. | reverse complement strand
CGGCATGCCGGTCGGGCCGCTGGCGGTGCTGGACGAAACCGCGCTGTCGCTGTCCGTGCACGTGCTGGACCAGACGCGTGCCGACTACCGTGCCGAGGGCAGGACCTACATCGCGACGCCGGGCGAGCTGCTGGTCGAGCGCATGGTCAAGGAGTTCGATCGCGGTGGCCGCGCCGCTGGCGCCGGTTTCTACGAGTACCCGCAGGACAAGGGAGCGAAGAAGTTCCTGTGGCCCGAGCTGAAGACCCTCTTCGGCAAGCCCGGCGTGGCGTGGGACATGCAGGACCTGAAGGACCGGCTGCTGTACCGCCAGTCCGTGGAGACCGCGCGCTGCCTGGCCGAGGGCGTGCTCACGAGCGTGCACGACGCCAACATCGGCTCCATCTTCGGCATCGGATTTCCGGGCTGGACCGGCGGGGCGATGCAGTTCATTTACGGGACCGGCATCGACGCCTTCCTGGCGCGCGCCAAGGAGCTCGCGGCGAAGTACGGGACCGGCTTCGTCGTCGCGCCGGAAGCCATCGAGGCGATCCGGCGCTTCGAGCCGCGCTACTAGGCCTTTGTCATCCCCGCGCAGGCGGGGTCCAGGGCTTTCATCCGAGAGGAACGCAGAGGACGCAAAAGTACGCAGAGGACGCAGAAGGAATCCGTTGAAGGTTCTCTCTGCGTCCTCTGCGTAACCTCTGCGTCCTCTGCGTTCACTTCTTGGCCAGGCACTCCGGCCGAAACCACCTGGATTCCCGCCTCCGCGGGAATGACGATGCCTAGAACCCCCGTCCCCGCGCCACGTCCATGATCACGCGCGCCGCGAGGTACAGCCGCGGCTCGATCGAATCCACCAGGATGTATTCGCTGTCCGCCGAATGCGCGCCGAAGCCGGGCAGGCCGAAGCGCTCGATGACCGGTGCCTTGGTCTTGAGCGCCGCGAATGCCGCGTCCGTGCCGCCGCCTTCCGGCTGGTCGTCGATCACCAGCTGCCGGCCGATCTCCGCGTAGATGCCGCGGGCGTGCGCGGCGAGCTTGCGGCTCGCCTCGGTCGCCTCCAGCGGCGGGCGGCGGCGCTCGAAATTCACCGTCACCTTGGTATCGGGCAGCAGCTGCTTCTTCACGCGCTCGCGCACGGCCGCCTCGATGCGGTCGTAGTCGGCCACGCGCAGCACGCGCACGTCGGCCTGCGCGGTGGCATGCGCGGGGATCACGTTGCGGTTGGTGCCCGCCTGCGAGATCGTCCAGTTCAGCTTCAGGCCGACCTGCGGCTCCGACAGGTCGCGCATCTGCAGGATCTGGTGCGACAACTCGTACAGCGCATTGACGCCCCGCTCCGGCGCGGCGCCGGCGTGGGAGGCGCGGCCCTCCACCTTGAGTTCGACCGACGCGATGCCGCTGGTGGCCAGGGAGAGCTTGTCGCTGTCGAAGCGCGAAGCCTCGAAGGACAGCACCGCATCGTGTTCCGCGCCCGCCTGCGTGAGGTAGTTGCGTGAACCCGGCGAGCTGATCTCCTCGTCGCCGTTGACCAGCACCGTCAGCGTGCCGAACTCGTTGAAGTTCAGTGCCTTCAGCAGCGCCGGCAGGTGCATCACCATCGCGACGCCCTGCTTGTCGTCCGAGATGCCCAATCCGTACGCGCGATTGCCGTCGATGCGGAAGGGCTGCTTCTCGAGCATGCCTTTCAGGTACACCGTGTCCATGTGCGCGATCAGCAGGATCTTGCGGCTGCCGGTGCCGCGGAAGGTGGCGCGCACCATGCGGCCGATCTTCTCCGGCGTGTCCGCCATGCGGTAGACCTCCGACTGCGCCGGCTCGATCAGCTGCACGTCGGCCCCGAGGGCGCGCAACCTTGCAGCCACCAGGTCGGACGCGCGGTTCAGGCCCTCGATGTCCCGGCTGCCGGTCTCGATGGACACCAGCTCCTTCAGGGTGTCCAGCAGCGGCTGCTTCTGCGCGGCAGCTGCGCGCTGCACGGCGGCGTCGGGGGACTGGGCGAAGGAGGGAGCGGCCATCAGGAAGGTGGCCAGGGCGGCGGCGACCGGGACGCGCAGGAACGCAAGCATGGGGCGGATCTCCTCTTGTGAAGGCGAAGAGCATAGCGGTGGAACCGGGAACCGCCCTCACCCCAACCCTCTCCC
>DATAGN010000120.1:0-2022 GCA_036263715.1 Ramlibacter sp. | reverse complement strand
CGGACTGGGCTCACTTGCAATTACCGGGCCGACTTCAGGCCGGTGCTCTGCACCCACGCGAGCGTCTCGTCGAGCGCGTTGCGGATGCCGTCGAACAACTGGTCGATCTGCGCCGGCTCGATGATCAGCGGCGGGCACGTGTTGACGTTGTCGCCCAGCGCGCGCGTGAGCACGCCGTGCGACAGGGCCCGCTGGCCGGCATACGCCGCCACGCCAGCCGGGATCGGGAACGACGCCTTGGTCTCCTTGTCGGCCACCAGTTCGGCCGCGCCGATCAGGCCCATGCCGCGCGCGTTGCCCACCAGCGGATGGTCGCCCAGTTCGGCCACGCGGCGCTGGAACTGCGGCGTGATGCGGCGCACGTGGTCGAGGATGCGCTCGTCCTCGTAGATCTTCAGCGTCTCCAGCGCCACCGCCGCGCACACGGGGTGGCCGCTGTAGGTGAAGCCGTGGCCGAAGGTGCCGATCTTGCGGCTCTGCTCGACCAGCGCGGCATAGATCTGCTCGTTGACCATCACCGCGGAGATCGGCAGGTAGCCGGACGACAGCTGCTTGGCCATCGTGATGATGGCCGGCTGCAGCGCGAAGGTCTCGGTGCCGAACATGTTGCCCGTGCGCCCGAAGCCGGTGATGACCTCGTCGGCGATCAGCAGGATGTCGTGGCGGCGCAGGACCTGCTGGATCTTCTCGTAGTAGGTGGGCGGCGGCACGATCACGCCGCCGGAGGCCATCAGCGGCTCGGCGATGAAGGCAGCGATGGTGTCCGGCCCCTCGGCGAGGATGAGGCGCTCGAGCGATTGCGCGCAGCGCGTGGCGAACGCGTCCTCGGTCTCGCCCGGCTCCGCGTAGCGGTAGTGCAGCGGGCAGTCGGTGTGCAGCACGCGCGCGATCGGCAGGTCGAAGTCGCGGTGGTTGTTCGGCAGGCCGGTCAGGCTGGCCGTCGCGATGGTCACGCCGTGGTAGGCGCGGTTGCGCGAGATGATCTTCTTCTTCTCGGGCCGGCCAACCGCGTTGTTGTAGTACCAGGCCATCTTGATGGCCGTGTCGTTGGCTTCGGAGCCGGAGTTGGCGAAGAACACCTTCGACATCGGCACCGGCGCCATCGCGAGCAGCTTCTGCGCGAGGCGCACGGAAGGCTCCGTCGCCTTGCCGCCGAACGCGTGATAGAAGGGCAGCTGCCGCATCTGGCGGTCCGCCGCATCGGCCAGGCGCTGGTTGCTGAAACCGAGCGATGCGCAGAACAGGCCCGCGAGCCCTTCGATGTAGCGGTTGCCCTTGTCGTCGTAGACGTAGACGCCCTCGCCCCTGGTGATCACCATGGGACCGGCGTCCTGGTGCAGGCTCAGGTTCGTGTAGGGATGGATCTGGGCGCTGACGTCGGCGTCCTGGACGCTCTGGATGGCTGGCATGTGGGGTCTTCCGGTTTTGCTGTCGCCCTGGGATCTTGGCGCAGCTTTCCGTAAGACTGTATCCACGTATTCACCTATCGGGCGAATTCCTGTCCCCAGCACATCGCACCGCCTCGTGTTGGGGTGCGGCTGCGCGCGCAACCCGACCTACGAAGACATCAGTTTCGCGAGCGCCGGAATCGTGCCGGTCACATGGTCCCGCACCACCGCTTCGATCAACTCCGGCCGCTTGCGGCGCAGCGCATCGATGATCAGGCCGTGGTCCTCGCGGCTGGCCTGTGGCTGCTCGGCAGACTGCAGCCACAGGCGCATGTGCGGCTCGATGGCCACGTGCAGTGCCGCGATCTGCGCCACCAGGCGCGGGCGGCCACTGAAGCCGCAGAGGAACAGGTGGAAGTCGCGGTGCGCGGTCACCCAGTCGGAGATGTTCCCGGCGCAGCGATCCATGGCGTCCAGGCGCCGCTCGAGTTCGTCGATCTCGCTGGTGCCGATGCGGTGCATGGCCGCGGTGGCGGCCAGGCCTTCGAGCACGGCGCGCATCTCGAACACCTCCACCGCCTCCGCCTGGTTCAGGCCGCGCACCACGGCGCCCCGGTTCGGGCGGATGGTCAGG
>DATAGN010000119.1:0-1908 GCA_036263715.1 Ramlibacter sp. | reverse complement strand
CGCGCACCGGCATGCGGCTCATCCCGAGCTGCGTCGCGATGTCCTCCGGCACCAGCCGGTCGCCCGCCTTGAACTCCCCGAGGCGGATGGCCTTGAGCAGGAAGCGGTAGGCCTCCTCCTCCGCCGTGGCGGGGTGGGAGGCACTGGGGGTGAGGACGCTGTCCATGCTTGTCCTGATTTTGTCAGACTGGATACAAGAATATACTCGCCCGCCATGCTGCCCTTCGACTGGACCTTTCCCTACCCCTCCCAGAAGATGCCGCTGCTCGCGGCCAATGCCGTGAGCGCGAGCCAGCCGCTCGCCGCCCAGGCGGGCTTGAGCATGCTGTACCAGGGGGGCAATGCGATCGACAGCGCGCTGGCCACCGCGATCGCGCTCACGGTCGTCGAACCGGTCATGAACGGAATCGGCGGCGACATGTTCGTGCTGGCCTGGCACGAGGGCAAGCTGCACGGCCTGAACTCCAGCGGCCGCGCACCCGCGGCCTGGACGCCCGAGTACTTCAGCGGCCGCGACAAGGTGCCGGCCACCGGCTGGGACTCGGTGACGGTGCCGGGCCAGGTGGCGGGCTGGAAGGCGTTATCGGACCGCTTCGGCAAGCTGCCCTTCGCGCGGCTGTTCGAGCCCGCGATCCGCTATGCGCAGGAAGGCTTCATGGTATCGCCGCAGATCGCGCGCCAGTGGGCCAACCAGGTGCCGGGCTTCTTGCAGCAGCCCGGCTTTCGCGAGGCCTTCACGATCGACGGCCGCGCGCCGCGCGCGGGCGAGCGCTGGCGCTTTCCGGCACAAGCCGAGACGCTGCGCGAGATCGCGGAGACCGGGGGCGAGAGCTTCTATCGCGGCAAGCTCGCGGAGAAGATCGATGCCTTCGCGCGCCAGTGCGGTGGCGCCCTGCGCGCGACGGACCTCGCCGCGCACCAGCCGGAATGGGTGGAGCCGATCCAGCAGTCCTTCCGCGGCTACACGCTGCACGAGATCCCGCCCAACGGCATCGGCCTGGCAGCCTTGATCACGCTGGGCATCCTCGACCGCTTCGACCTCGCGGGCATGGGACGAGACAGCGCCGACTACTACCACGTGGGCCTGGAAGCGATGAAGCTCGGGTTTGCCGACATCCATGCGCACGCGGCCGACAGCTTCGCGATGACGCGTGTCACGACCGCGGATTTGCTGGACCCCGCCTACCTGGAGAGCCGTGCGAAGACGATCGACATGAAGCGTGCGGCCAACCCGGTGGCCGGCATGCCGCGCACCGGCGGCACCGTTTACCTGGCGACGGCCGATGCGGCCGGCACCATGGTGTCGTACATCCAGTCCAACTACCGCGGCTTCGGCTCGGGCGTGGTCGTGCCCGGCACGGGCATCAGCCTGCACAACCGCGGCGAAGGCTTCAGCCTGGTGCCGGGACATCCGAACCTGGTGGCGCCGGGCAAGCGTCCGCTGCACACCATCATCCCCGGCTTCATCACCAAGGATGGCGCGCCGGTGATGGCGATGGGCGTCATGGGCGGCTCCATGCAGTCGCAGGGCCACGTGCAGATGGTCACGCGCCTGGCCGCCTTCGGCCAGAACCCGCAGGCGATGAGCGATGCGCCGCGCTTTCGCGTGGAGCCCGGCCCGGTGGTCACGCTGGAGTCGCACGTGCCGCGCGAGGTGCCGGAAGCGCTGCGCGCGCGGGGCCACCAGGTGACGGTGGCCGCGCGCGACAGCCTGGACTTCGGCTCCGCCCAGTTGATCTACAAGGCCGAAGACGGCTACATCGCGGCGTCTGATTCGCGCCGCGATGGGCAGGCGGTGGGCTTCTAGCGGCTTACTCGGGCTCGATGCCCGCCGCGCGGATGATGCGGCCCCACTTCTGCGACTCGGCGGCCTGGAACTTCGCCAGTTCTTCGGGCGTGCTGGTGGCG
>DATAGN010000118.1:0-6352 GCA_036263715.1 Ramlibacter sp. | reverse complement strand
GTACAGGAACAGCCAGACCACGTCCACGAAGTGCCAGTACCAGGCCGCGCCTTCGAAGCCGAAGTGCCGCTCGGCGCTGAAGTGGCCCTTCATCAGCCGGATGGTGATGAAGAGCAGCATCAGCATGCCGACGATCACGTGGAAGCCGTGGAAGCCCGTGAGCATGAAGAAGGTGGAACCGTAGGCGCCCGAGCTGAGCTTGAGGTTCAGGTCGGTGTAGGCATGGAAGTACTCGTAGCCCTGGACGATGGCGAAGGTCAGGCCGAGCAGCACGGTGGCCCACATCCACAGCACGGTCATGCCGCGCTTGCCGTCGCGCAGCAGGTGGTGCGCGATGGTGAGGGTCACGCCCGACGTGAGCAGCAGCGCGGTGTTGATCGTGGGCAGCCAGAACGGCGTCATCGTCTGGAAGGGCTCGACGATGCCGGCCGGCGAAGCGGTGGCCCCCGGCGCGTTGCTGGGCCACACGGCCTTGAAGTCGGGCCACAGCAGCGCGTTGTCGGCGCCACCGAGTTCGGGCACCGAGTGCGAGCGCATCCACCACAGGGCCGTGAAGAAGGCGCCGAAGAACATCACCTCCGAGAAGATGAACCAGCTCATGCTCCAGCGGAACGAGATGTCGATCTTGCGGCTGTACTGGCCGCCTTCGCTCTCGTGCGCCGCGTCGCGGAACCACTGGAACAGCACCCAGAACAGCCACAGCATGCCGGCGAACACGGACCACTTGCCCCACTCGGCGCCGTTGATCCAGTTGGCAGCGCCGAAGATCACGAAGAACAGACCGAAGGCCGCGAACGCCGGGTGGCGCGAGGGCTGCGGCACGAAGTAGTGGGGCGTGGTCCCCGGTGCGCTAGAGCTCATGTCGACTCCTGATTTCCTTAATTCTTCACTACCCAGTTGACGAGGGCGATCAGTCCGGCCACGAACACGACGACGGCGACCAGCGCCACCGCGATGATGTGGAAGGGATTGGCCTTGCCCAGGTCCTCCTCGTATTCGCTTTTCTTCCGGATTCCGACGAACGACCACAGCACCATCTTCACGGTGCGCAGCAGGCTCATCCCGGAACCCCCTCTTGCTTCACGGGCACCGCCGCCGTCGGCGCCGGCGGCACCTTGCCGCCCACCTCGAAGAAGGTGTACGACAGGGTGATGGTGGTCACGTTGTTCGGCAGCTTCGGATCGATCACGAAGGCCACCGGCCACTGCTTCGTCTCGCCCGGCTCCAGCGTGTACTGGTTGAAGCAGAAGCACTCCAGCTTGTTGAAGTGCGCGGCCGCGTTGCGGGGCGCGTAGCTGGGGATGGCCTGCGCCGCCATCTTGCGGTCCTGCACGTTCTGGAACTCGTACACCACCGTCGCCAGCTGCCCCGGGTGCACCTGGATGGACGCCTGCGCCGGCTTGAACTGCCAGGGCCCGCGCGCGTTGGCATCGAACTCCACCGTGATCGTGCGGCTGTAGTCGACCTGCGAGTTCGCGGCGGCCGTCGAGCCGCCGGGAACCTGCCGCTCGCCGAGCGCCAGGATGTTGATGCCGGTGAGTTCGCAGATGTGCTTGTACAGCGGGATCAGCCCGTAGCCGAAGGCGAACATGCCGGCGACGACGACCGCCAGCTTGCCCACCATCTTGCGGTTTTCGGCGCTGATGTTCATGCCTTGCCCATCAGGACGATCTTGGCCACGAAGCCGGCCAGGAAGACGAGCGCGACCGAGGCCAGGATCAGGGCCAGGCGCACGTTCTTCTTCCTGCGTTCGTCTTCGGTCATGGCGCGTCCAGCGTTCGGTGTCGGGCGTTCAGCGTGACAGCCGCTCAGTGCACACCGGCCGTGCGAATGGTCGTGGCGTTCGCCTCGTCGGTGGCGGCCAGGCGGTTCGCCGCGGCGTTCAGCTTGGGCGGGGTCTCGAAGGTGTGGAAGGGCGCCGGCGACGGCACTTCCCATTCCAGGCCCTCGGCACCCTTGCCATCCGGGTCGTTCCACGGGCGCTGCGGGGCGGGCGCGCCCTTGCCGCGCATCGTGGGCAGCACGACGAAGATGAAGAAGTACACCTGCGCCAGGCCGAAGGCGAACGCGCCGATCGAAGCGATCGCGTTGAAGTCGGCGAACTGCATCGGGTAGTCGGCGTAGCGGCGCGGCATGCCGGCCAGGCCGAGGAAGTGCATCGGGAAGAACGTGATGTTGAAGGCGATCATCGTCCACCAGAAGTGGATCTTGCCGCGCGCTTCGTTGTACATCACGCCGGTCCACTTCGGCGCCCAGTAGTAGTAGCCGGCGAACAGCGCGAACAGCGAGCCGGCCACCAGCACGTAGTGGAAGTGCGCCACCACGTAGTAGGTGTCCTGCAGCAGCAGGTCGATCGGCGCCATGGCCAGGATCAGGCCGGTGAAGCCGCCGATGGTGAACACGAAGATGAAGCCCACCGAGAACAGCATCGGCGTCTCGAAGGTCATCGAGCCCTGCCACATGGTCGCGATCCAGTTGAAGATCTTCACGGCCGTCGGCACCGCGATCAGCATGGTCGCGTACATGAAGAACAGCTGGCCGGTCACCGGCATGCCGGTGGTGAACATGTGGTGCGCCCACACGATGAACGACAGGATCGCGATCGAGCTCGTGGCGTACACCATCGAGGCGTAGCCGAACAGGCGCTTGCGCGAGAAGGCGGGCACGACCTGGCTGACGATGCCGAAGGCCGGCAGGATCATGATGTAGACCTCGGGGTGGCCGAAGAACCAGAAGATGTGCTGGTACATCACCGGGTCGCCGCCGCCCGCGGGGTTGAAGAAGGTCGTGCCGAAATGGCGGTCGGTCAGCGTCATGGTGATCGCGCCGGCCAGCACGGGCATCACGGCGATCAGCAGGTAGGCGGTGATCAGCCACGTCCAGCAGAACATCGGCATCTTCATCAGCGACATGCCGGGGGCGCGCATGTTGAGGATGGTCACGATGATGTTGATCGAGCCCATGATCGAGGACGCGCCGAGGATGTGCATCGCGAAGATGCCGGCGTCCATCGACGGTCCCATTTGCAGCGTCAGCGGCGCGTAGAGCGTCCAGCCGGCGGCGGGGGCGCCGCCGGGCATGAAGAACGAGCCGACCAGCATGATGCCCGCCGGAACCATCAGCCAGAAGCTGAAGTTGTTCATGCGCGCGAAGGCCATGTCGGGCGCGCCAATCTGCAGCGGGATCATCCAGTTCGCGAAGCCGACGAAGGCCGGCATGATGGCGCCGAACACCATGATCAGCCCGTGCATGGTCGTGAACTGGTTGAACAGCTCCGGGTTCACCAGCTGCAGGCCGGGCTGGAACAGCTCGGCGCGGATGCCCAGCGCCAGCAGGCCGCCGAACATCAGCATGAAGAACGCGAACAGCAGGTACAGCGTACCGATGTCCTTGTGGTTGGTCGCGTAGACCCAGCGACGCCAGCCCGCGGGGGCGTGGTCGTGGTGGTCATCATGGCCGTGCGCCGCGTGGCCGTGGGGGTCGAGTACTGCGCTCATGGATGTATTCCTCTATTCCTCTAAGCCGGGGCTCACTTGCCGCGCTGGGCCAGCACTTCGGCCGGCTGCACGACCTGGCCAGTCTTGTTGGTCCAGGCGTTCTTGGTGTAGCTGATGACGGCGGCGATGTCGGTGTCGCTCAGTTGCTTCCACGCGGGCATGGCGCCCTTGCCGTTGAGCACGACGTGGATCTCGCTCGTCTTGTTCGGGTCCAGCACCACCGGCGACTGCACCAGCGCCTTGATCGGGCCGGCGCCGGCGCCGTTGGCCTGGTGGCAGGCGGCGCAGTTCGCGGCATACACCTTCTCGCCGCGCGCGACGATGTCGGTCAGCGTCCAGACCTTGGACGGGTCGTCCAGCTTGGCGGCCATCAGCTTCTTCTGCTCGCCGGCCCACTTGGCGTAGTCGTCCTGCGAGACCACCTTCACGTGGATGGGCATGTAGGCGTGCTCCTTGCCGCACAGCTCGTAGCACTGGCCGTAGAAGTCGCCGGTCTTTTCGCTGCGGAACCAGGTGTCACGCACGAAGCCGGGGATGGCGTCCTGCTTCACGCCGAAGGCGGGGACGCCCCAGGCGTGGATCACGTCGTTGGCCGTCGTGATGATGCGCACCTTCTTGTTGACCGGCACCACCAGCGGGTTGTCGACCTTCAGCAGGTAGTCGGTGGGCACGGCGCCCTGCGCGCCGGCGTTGGAGATCTCGCGGTGCGTGCTGTCGAGGGTGGACAGGAAGCTCACGCCCTGCGCGTCGCCGGTCAGGTAGTCGTAGCCCCACTTCCACTGGTAGCCGGTGGCCTTGATGGTCACGTCGGCGTTGGAGGTGTCCTTCGTCGCGACCAGCACCTTGGTGGCCGGCAGCGCCATGACGATCACGATGATGAAGGGGATCAGCGTCCAGATCACTTCCACCGTCACCGACTCGTGGAAGTTGGCGGGCTTGTGGCCGACCGACTTGCGGTGCTTGTAGATGGAATAGAACATCACCGAGAACACCAGCAGGAAGATCACCGTGCAGGTGATCAGCATGAACCAGTGCAGCCACGACTGCTCGACGGCGATGCGCGTCGCCGCCGCATGCAGGTTGAGCTGGCGCACGGCCGGGCCGCCCGGAAGGTCCTGCACCTGCGCTTGCGCCGTGCCGGCCATTGCAGCCGCGGCCAGCATCAGTGCCGCGATCTTCGGATTACTCTTCATCGTTTTCAGCCTCAAGCCTTCAATAAACCCGTCCGTCCCGCCCGTGCGCCCTAAGCCTCGCGCAGCGCCCTGCGGATCTCCCGCGCCAGCGCCGGCCGCAGCTCGGGCCGCAGGTAGCGGCCGACGATCATCCGCCGGCCCTGCCCCGACACCTCGATCAGGGAGCGGTCGTCCGCGGCGGGTTCCACGCGAACCCACTCGCGGTTGAATTCCGCCCGCTCCAGCCGCCCCGCGTTTTCCAGTTCCACCACCAGCCTGCGGCCTTGCAGCAGGATGTGCTCGCGGTCGGCCGCGTGCCGTGCGTACACGAGGAAGGCGGCACCCACGGCCGCCAGCTCGAGCCACGCGAAGGGAAGGACCAGCACCGCGCCCTGGAACCAGAAAAAGATCCCGATTCCGAGCGTCACCACGCAGAGCGACAGGTACAGCCAGCCCAGCTGCGCCGGCGTCACCGAGCAGTTGCGCCCCAGGAACCAGTGGATGGCCTGGCCCTGGACGGTGGCGAAGCGGTAGACGAAGTCCGGCACGGGCGACGCATCAAAATCAACCGCGCATTGTAGCGGGCTTGCATGTGCCACTTCCCGGGCTCGCCAGCCTTGACCACGTACGAGCCACGACGATCCTGCAGGAAAGCTGCAACCGATGCGGCTATGGCCGACCGCGGCGCTCGCCGCGCAGCATCGTGCGCATGTCGTCCACCGAAACGGCGGTCTGCTCGCCGACCCTGGCGCGGGGCAGCGGCTTCAGCGCGTGGCCGTAGATGACCTCGAAGGTGAGCATGAGCTTTCCGTCGGGACCGCGCAGGTGCTGTTCGAGCGCGGCCTCCAGTTGCCGTCGCCAGCCGCGCCCGCGCAATGCGGGGAAGCGCTGCGGATGCAGGTTGGCCCCGAGCTCGCGCAGTTCGGCGACCAGGCGCGCAGCGTCGTCGAAGGCCAGCGTGATGCGCTCCATGTCCATCACCGGTTCGGCGAAGCCGCCGTGCACGAGCATGTCGCCCCAGTCGTGCATGTCCGTGAACTCGTGCGCCGGCGGCGGCCAGCCGAGCGCGCTGTAGACCGCCCTCAGCTCGCGCAGGGTGTCGGGCCCGAGGCACGAGAACATCAGGAAGCCGTCGACGGCCAGCGCCTGGTGCCACTGCGCCATCAGGTCCTGCGGCTCGGCGCTCATGTGCAGCTGCATGTTGGACCAGAGCATCTGGACCGCGCCGGGCGAAGGAGGGCCGAAGTCGACCTTGGCGCCGGCGATCCGCCACCAGGGCCTGGCCAGCTTCTCGCGCGCGAGCGCCGCCCGGGCGGGATCGCCTTCCACGACGTGCACCCGCGCCTGCGGATAGCGCTGCGCGACCAGCGCATGCGCTTGCAGGCCGCCGCGCACCGGCTCCCAGCTGGCCCAGGCCTCGGGGCTGCGCCGGATCCACTCCAGCCTTTCGGCCATGCGCCGGCCCACTTCCTCATGGAACCACGGGCTCGTCGCCGGCGCGGCGTGCTGCCAGCGCTGCGCCGCGGCCGGCGCGATGGTGGGTGGTCGATCGGGGGATGCCATGGCGAGGGGGGCCCAGTATATTGAGCCGATGTTCACCCCACCGAGTCGCTGCGCGGTCTGCGGTGCCTGGCCGGCGCGGCCACTGTGCGATCGGTGCATCGCGCAGTTCGGGCATGCGGC
>DATAGN010000117.1:0-5694 GCA_036263715.1 Ramlibacter sp. | reverse complement strand
TGTCGCCGTACACGAGCATCCGCGCACTCACCGCGGAGTTCTACCCGTGGGTGCCCGGGGCGCTGGTGCGCTATCCGCTGGACACCGCCGCGCACCTGCCGCGCATCGGCGGGCCCGTGCTGCTGGTGCACGGCGAACAGGACACGCTGATCCGCGTGCACCATGCGCAAAAGCTGCACGCCGTGCTGCCGCAAGCGCGGCTGCTGGTGGTGCCCGGCGCCGGGCACAACGACATCCAGGAACACGCGCTGTACCGGCGCAGCTTCGCCGAGGCGCTGGCGGCGCTCTGAGCATGGAATTCGCCATCTGGTCCGTCATCGTTGGCGTGCTGCTGGTGCTCATGGCGCTGGCGTCCAGCGTGCTCAAGCGCCTGCCGCTGTCCACGGCGATGCTGTACCTGCTGGTGGGCATCGGCGTCAGCCCCATCGGGCTCGGCCTCGTGTCGGCCGATGCGCGCGTGGACGCGCACCTGCTGGAGCGCATGGCCGAAGTCGTGGTGCTGCTGTCGCTCTTCACCGCCGGCCTCAAGCTCAACCCCGGCCTGCGGGACCGGGCGTGGGTGCTGCCGGTGCGCCTGGCGCTCAATTCGATGATCGTCACCGTGGCGCTCATTGCGGCAGCCGCCTGGTTCTTTCTGCAACTGCCGGTGGGTGCCTGCATCCTGCTCGGCGCGATCCTGGCGCCCACCGACCCGGTGCTCGCCTCCGAGGTCCAGTTGCAGGAACCGGGCGACACGGACAAGCTGCGCTTCGCCCTGACGGGCGAGGGTGGCCTCAACGACGGCAGCGCCTTCCCCTTCGTGATGCTGGGCCTGGGGCTGCTCGGGCTGCACGAGATCGGCTCCTTCGGCTGGCGCTGGCTGGCCGTCGACGTGCTGTGGGCCACGGCCGCCGGACTCGCCACCGGCTGGGCCCTCGGCATCGCGGTGGGGCGGCTGGTGCTGTACCTGCGCCGCAAGCACAAGGAGGCGGTCGGGCTGGACGACTTCCTGGCGCTCGGCCTCATCGCGCTGTCGTACGGTTGCGCCTTGTTGCTGCATGCCTACGGTTTCCTCGCCGTGTTCGCGGCCGGCGTCGCCCTGCGCCGCCTGGAGCAGCGGCACAGCGAGAGGCAGGCCACGCCCAGCCCAATCGAAGAGGCGCTGGTGGATCCCGATCGCAGCGTGGCGGAAAACATGGCCGTGCATCCGGAGCACGCGCCCGCCTTCATGGCGCGCGCGGTGCTCGGCTTCAACGAACAGGTCGAGCGCATCGGCGAGGTCGCGATCGTCATCGCCATCGGCACGCTGCTGTGGACCGTGCAATGGGTGGAGGCGAGCTGGTGGTTCGTACCGCTGCTGCTGCTCCTCATCCGGCCCTTGGCGGTCGCGATCGGGCTGGCGCGCACCCGCGCGTCCAGCGGCCAGCGCTGGCTGATCGGCTGGTTCGGCATCCGCGGCGTCGGGTCGCTGTACTACCTGATGTACGCCATCAACCACGGCCTGCCCACCGCGTTGGCGGACCAGCTCATCGCCTTGACCCTGTCGGTGGTCGTCACCTCGATCGTGGTGCACGGCATCTCGGTGACGCCCATGATGGCTGCGTACGAGAAAGCACGCGCGCGACGCAACCGCGGCCGCGCAGGCTGACCGGTCCCGGGAGGGTACTCCCTCCTACAGCAGCGCCGTCCGCGGGCTGACAGCGCCATTCGGCGGCTTCTCTAGAGTGGAATCTCACGAGAGGTATCCATGAGCAGAGACGACACACAGGACGCCGGTGGCCAGGACAGCGACGAAGCGCAGGCGAAGCAACGCGCTGCCGAGGCCAGGGAAATCCAGCCGGCGCCCTCCGGCGCGAACCGCGGTTCGCCGGCCGCTCCCGTGATGAAGGAGTTCCAGAAGACCGGCAACGAAAGCTCGGGCCGCTCGTGACGCCTTTTCCCGCCGCCGAATCCAACGCAGCCGACGCATACACCATGAAGAAACAAGCGCCCGACGCCATCGACCTGCTCGACGCCGACCACCTGGCGGTGCACGCCCTGTTCCAGTCGTACCGCGAGCTGGTGCGAACGCGGGCCCCGGCGCTGCAGCGGCGCGCGCTGGCCGAGGAGATCTGCATGGAGCTCACCATCCACGCCAAGCTGGAGGAGGAGCTGTTCTATCCCGCCGTGCGCGATGCGCTGCACGACGACGAGCTGGTGGACGAGGCCGAGGACCAACATGGCAGCCAGCGCGAGTTCGTCGCGCAGATCCTGGCCACCTCGCCGGAAGACGAGCTGTATGACGCCCGCGTCGCCGTGCTGTCCGAATACGTGGAGCGGCACGTGCGGCAGGAGCGCGAGCAGGTGTTCAACCGCGCGCTGGCCGCCCGCATCGACATGCAAGCGCTCGCGCGCGCCATCACCGTGCGCAAGGAAGAACTGCGCGCCGTCTCCGAGGCGCTGCGCGAGGATACGCTGGCCTCGGCCCTGGCCTGAGCCTGGGCCCTACGCCAGCCGTGCCTTGTCCTACAGCCTTCGACAGTGCGAGACGACAAGGCAAACCCTAGGTCCTTCTAAAGTCATGGCAGGCAGCGACCACTGCTGTCACCTGTCCCATACCAAACGAAACCTCAAGGAGTTCCCGATGACCAAGTCCCCGATCGCGCAATGCGCCGCCCTGGCCCTGATGGCTGCCCTGTCCCTGTCCGCCTGCGGCAAGAAGGATGATGCGGGCGCCGGCGCCTCCAGCTCCACCTCGTCCAGCACCACGCCGTCCACGACGACGTCTCCCAGCACGACCACCGGCTCCATGGGCACCACGGGCTCCGGCTCGATGGGCACCACCGGCACCGCCGGTGGCACGGGCACCGACACCACCGCGGGCGCCACCACCGGCACCGGCTCCAGCATGGGTGCCACCACGGGTGCAACCACCGGCGCGACCGGCAGCGGCACCTCGATGGGCGCGTCAGGCGGCACCACCGGCACCGGCACCACGGGCTCGGGCACCAGCACCGACATGAGCTCGTCGTCCAGCATGCCGGCTTCCGGCTCGCCGACCCGCTAAGCCATGCGGCAGCAGTCCTGGCCCCTCGTGACGCTGGCGGCTGCCTGCCTGCTCGCGCTCGGCGCGTGCAGCAAGCAGGCGGAAACCAATCCGGTGGCGCCGGGCAGCCCGGGCACGGGCAACAGCACCGAGGTGGTGCGCCCGTCGGCGCCGGATGGCCCGCCGGGCGGTCCGTCCGGCATTGCCGGGTCCGCGCCGCACACCGGTTCTTCCGGTGGCGACGTGCTCCCGGGCACGTCCGGCCGCGGCACCAACGATGTCACGGCCCGCAGCCAGACCGTCGAGCCCGGCAGCGGCCTCAACGGTGGCCTGGGCACGGGCACCAGCGCCGTCATGGGCGCGGCGCCCTCGGCCGAAGCGCCGACGAGCAGTGCGCCCACCGGCAGCGGCCCCGGGTCCACCCCCGGCGGCAGCGGCAGCTCGAACACGAGCTCGCGCGACGCAGTGGGTCGTCGCTGACGCAGGTTGAACACGCAGCAGGAATGCCGGGCTCGTCCCGGCATTCTTCTTTTCAGCTCACCCCTTTGCCACCGGCAGCTTCGGGTCGCGGCACCACTCGCTCCAGCTTCCCGCGTACAGCCCCGCCGGCGGGTAGCCCGCCAGCTCCATCGCGATCACGTTGGGCACCGCGCTCACGCCGCTGCCGCAGTGGTGCACCACGCCCGCCGGATCACGCCCCGCCAGCAGCTGCTCGAATTCGGCACGTAGCTGCTGCGGCGGCTTGAACTTGCCATCGGGGCCGATGTTTTGCGCGAACGGGCGATTGAGCGCGCCCGGGATGTGGCCGGCCACGGGATCCAGCGGCTCCACTTCGCCGCGAAAGCGCTGCGGCGCGCGCGCATCGATCAGCGTCTGGCCGCCGTTCAGGCCGGCGGCCACTTCCCCGGTGCCGACCAGACGGCGCAGCGGCTCGCCCAGTTCGAAATTCGACTGGAAGTGCGACGGCTCCGCGCCCGCGCGCACCTCGCCGCCCGCGGCCTGCCAGGCCTGCAGCCCGCCATCGAGCACGGCGACGGCCTCGTGCCCCGCCCACTTCAGCATCCACCACAGGCGGCCGCAGTAGTTGGCGCCGTTGCGGTCGTAGACCACTGCCTGCATGTCGTTGGCCAGCCCCACGCGCGACAGCCACATGGCGAATTTCTCGCGGCTGGGCAGCGGATGGCGTCCGCCCGAAGCGGCGCCGGCGTGCGGCTGCGGCTCGCCCGTTTGCACGTCCGGCGTGCCCTTGTCGCTGAGGGCGTGGTCGAGGTCGGCGTACACGGCGCCGGGGATGTGCGCCTGCAGGTACTGCTTCTCGCCTTTGGCCGGGTCCATCAGGTCGAAGGTGCAGTCGAACACCATCAGGCGCGCCTTGGCGGCCTGCAGGGCCATCAGCTGCTCGGGGGAGATGAGGGTGGAATACATGGTTGGGCGTTCGGCGTTGAGCGTTGAGCGTGGGCCTGAGTGTGCCCGCTCGAGGCCCGACGCTCAACGCTCGACCTCAGTGCTCTTCGCCCGGCGCATCCGGCGCTGCGCGGGCGCGCAGGACCGTCGCCGCAATGCCGCTGGCGCAGATCAACACCATGCCGAGCCAGCCGGACAGCGGGATCACGTCCCCGAACAGCAGCAGGCTGTACAGCGCGCCGAACACGATGCCCGAGTACTGCAGGTTCGCCACCACCAGCGTCGCGCCCTGGCTGTACGCACGCGTCATGCACCACTGGCCGAAGGAAGCGGTCAGGGCCATCGGCACCAGCCACGCCGCGTGCTCCCAGGCCCACGGCGACATGCCTTCGGCCAGCATGCCGACCGCGCCGGCCACGGCAGAACCCGCCGCGAAATAGAACACCGTGCGCGCCTCGGGCTCGCCCACCTTGCCGAGCGCCATCACCTGCAGGTACGCGAAGGCGGAAAGGAGGCCGGACAGCAGCCCGACGATGCCGGCGAACACCTGGTGCTGCTCGATGGTCGGGCGCAGCATCAGCACCACGCCGACGAAGCCGGCCAGCACGGTCGCCGTCAGCGCGCCCTGGCCGGAAGGCAGCGGCGCGCCGGAACGCGGCATCCACGCCACCAGCGCGCTGCCGACCAGGAAGGCGGCGATCCACACGCTGCTCATGTAGTTGAGCGTCATGGCCGTGGCCAGCGGCAGGCCTGCGATCGCGTAGAACCAGGCGCCCAGCGAGAGCACGCCCACCAGGCTGCGCCAGGCATGCATGCCGATGACCTGCGTGCGCAGGCTCGTTCGCTGCGAGCGCGCCCACAGGGCCATGACGACCATGCCCAGCAGGCCGCGCCAGAACACGAGTTCCGAGGCGTTGAACCAGGCGGCGGCGATCTTCACGCACACGGCCATCGAGGCGAAGAAGAACGACGCCGCGAGCATCCACAGCGCCTGCATGGCGCTAGCAGCCGCGCATCAGCGCCAGGGCACGTGCGTGCCCATGAGCTCGCGGTACCACTCGTGGAAGTGCTGCATGCCGTCTTCCATCGGGCTCTGGTACGGGCCGACCTCGTTGTCGCCGCGCTCCATCAGCGCCTTGCGGCCGGCGTCCATGCGCAGGGCGATCTCGTCGTCCTCCTCGCAGGTCTCCATGTACGCGGCCTGTTGCGCCTCGACGAATTCGCGCTCGAACGCGGCGATCTCCTCCGGGTAGAAGAACTCCACCACGTTCAGCGTCTTCTGCGGG
>DATAGN010000116.1:0-5987 GCA_036263715.1 Ramlibacter sp. | reverse complement strand
ACCCCCGCCGAGTGCGCGCACCAGCGACACGGTCGCCTGGAACTGCGCGGCGCGGACCTGCAGGGCCTGCCGCCGGTTCCTCAGCTCGCTGCGCCGCGCGTCCAGCAGTTCCAGCTGGCTCACCATCCCGTTGCGGTAGCGCGCGTCCGACAGGCGCGTCGCGCGCAGCGCGGCTTCGACGGCGCGGCCTTGCGCCTGCGATTGCTCGTGCAGCAGGCGCAGCGCCGCCAGCTGGTCTTCGACTTCGCGGAAGGCCACCAGCACTTGGCTCCGGTGGCTGGCAAGCGCTGCATCGAGCTGCGCTTTCGCTTCCTCGATGCCGGCCTGGCGGCGCCCGCCATCGAAGATCGGGAGCGACAGCAGCGCGCCAACGCTCCACGCGCGCGCGGACCAGCGGAACAGGTCTCCCAGGTCGGGCGAGGCGAAGCCGCCGGCCCCGGTCAACGCGATGCTGGGGAACCAGGCCGCCTGCGCGATGCCGACGCGCGCCTGCGCGGCCAGCAGCGAGGCCTGCGCCGCGGCCACGTCCGGGCGACGCGCCAGCACCGTGGCGGGCACGCCGGCGGGGATGGTCGGCAACGCCGTCGTCCACGGCGCCGCGGCCAGGCTGAAGTTGGAAGCGGGTTCGCCCACGAGCACGGCCAGCGCATGTTCGACGGCCGCGCGCTCGCGTTCGATGGCGAAGGCTTCCGCTTCCGTGGCAGCCACTTCCGCGGCGACCCGCACGACATCGAGCTCCGCAACGTCACCTGCAGCGTGCCGGCGCTGCGTCAGGCGCAGCGTGACCGCATACGCTTCGACGGTCTCGCGCACCAGGGCCCGTTCGACATCCAGCGAGCGCAGGGCGAGATAGGTCTGCGCCGTCTCGGCCTGCACCGCCAGGCGCGTGCTGCGCAGCAGCGCCTCGCGCGACCGGGCGTCCAGCGACGCGGCATCGCGCGCGCCCGATGCGCGGCCGAACAGGTCGGGCTCGTAGGCGAATTGCACGCCGGCCTGCACCAGGGTCCCGGCCGCGGCGCCGCCAGCGCTGTTGGCGCCTGCCCCGCGCTGCACCGACGAGCCGAGTCCGAGCTGCGGCAGCCGCTGCGCGTTCGCGGCGCGAACCAGCGCACGCGCCTGCGCCACGCGCGCCGCTGCTTCCTGCACGCTGCTGTTGGCCTCGCCGGCGCGCTGCACCAGTGCCTCCAGCTGCGGGTCGGCGAAGGCCTTCCACCACTCGCCGCGGTCCTGTGCCTCGGCGGGCGCGGCGGTGGTCCAGCGCGCGTCCTGCTTGAACTGCGCGGGTAGGGTGGGTTGGGCCGGCAACTCGGGCAGCGCGGTCGCGCAGCCGGCCAGCAGCATCGCTGCCACCAGGGGAAGCAGGGTGATCTTCTTCATCTCAGGACTCCTCGGAACGCAGCGGGGCCGCAGGCATGGGACGCACGGCGCCGCCACCCCCGCCGGCAAAGCCTTCGAAGTGCGGCACCTGCCCGTGCAGGCGCAGCGGCCGGTTGCCCGCCAGCCGGCGCAGCACCACGTAGAACACGGGCGTGAGGAACAGCCCGAAGGCCGTCACGCCGATCATTCCGCTGAACACCGCCGCACCCATGGCGCGGCGCATCTCGGAGCCGGCGCCCGTGGACAGCACCAGGGGCAGCACGCCCATCACGAAGGCGAGCGACGTCATCAGGATCGGGCGCAGGCGCAGCCGGCTCGCCTCGATCGCCGCCTGCACGGGAGTGCGCCCGGCGAACTCCAGCTCGCGTGCGAACTCCACGATCAGGATGGCGTTCTTGGCCGACAGCCCCACCAGCACCATCAGCCCGATCTGCGTGAACACGTTGTTCTCGCCGCCCCCGAGCCACACGCCCGTCATGGCCGCGAAGATGCCCATGGGCACGATCAGGATGATCGACAGCGGCAGCGTGAGGCTTTCGTACTGCGCAGCCAGCACCAGGAAGACCAGCAGGATGGCCAGCGGAAACACCCACAGCGCGGAGTTGCCGGCCAGGATCTCCTGGTAGGTCAGCTCGGTCCACTCGAAGGCGATGCCGGTCGGCAGCGTTTCGGTGGCGATGCGCTCGATGGCGTCCTGCGCCTGGCCCGACGAGTAGCCGGGCGCCGGGCCGCCGTTGATGTCGGCGGTGAGGTAGCCGTTGTAGCGCTGCGCGCGGTCGGGCCCGAAGCTGGAACGCACGTTCATCAGCGCCGACAACGGGATCATCTCGCCCGAGCTCGCGCGCACCTTCAGCGCGCCGATGTCCTCGGGCCGCGCGCGGAAGGCGGCGTCCGCCTGCACGCGCACGCTGTAGGTGCGGCCGAACTTGTTGAAGTCGTTGACGTACACGCTGCCGAGATACGTGGACATCGTGTCGAACACGTCGGTCACGGCCACGCCGAGCTGCCGTGCGCGGGTGCGGTCGATGTCCGCATAGAGCTGCGGCACGTTGACCTGCCAGCTGGTGAAGAGGCCGGTGAGTTCGGGCGCCTGCGACGCCTTGGCCATGAAGGCCTTCACCGCCGCGTCCATCGCTTCGTAGCCGAGGGAGGCGCGGTCTTCCAGCTGCAGCTTGAAGCCGCCCGTGGTGCCCAGGCCTTGCACGGGCGGCGGCGGGAACATGACGATGAAGGCGTCCTGGATGCCTGCGAACGCCTGGTTCAACTGCCCGGCCACCGCCACGCCGCTCTGGTCCGCGCCCTTGCGCTGGTCGAAGGGCTTCAACATCGCGAAGACGATGCCGGAGTTGGAGCTGTTGGTGAAGCCGTTGATCGACAGCCCGGGGAAGGCGAGGGTGCCTTCCACGTTCGGGTTCTTCTCCGCGATCTCGCCCATGCGGCGGATCACCGCGTCGGTACGGTCCAGCGTGGCGCCGTCGGGCAGCTGCGCGAAGCCGATCAGGTACTGCTTGTCCTGCGCGGGCACGAAGCCGGAGGGCACGACCTGGAACAGGCCCACGGTGGCGAGCGCCAGCACGGCGTACATGCCCAGCATCGCACCCTTGTGCGCCAGCACCCGGCGCACGCCGCTGCCGTAGCCGGTGGAGCCGCGCTGGAACACGCGGTTGAAGCGGCGGAACAGCCAGCCGAACCAGCGGTCCATGAAGCGGGTGAGCGCGTCCTTGGGCGCGTCGTGGCTGCGCAGCAGCAATGCCGCCAGTGCCGGCGACAGCGTCAGCGAATTCAGCGCCGAGATCACCGTGGAGATGGCGATCGTCACGGCGAACTGCTTGTAGAACTGGCCCGTGAGGCCGCTGATGAAGGCGAGCGGCACGAACACGGCCACGAGCACCAGCGCGATCGCGACGATGGGCCCTGACACCTCGCGCATGGCGCGGTAGGTCGCCTCACGCGGCGACAGGCCCGCCTCGATGTTGCGCTCCACGTTCTCCACCACGACGATCGCGTCGTCCACCACGATGCCGATGGCGAGCACCAGGCCGAAGAGGCTGAGCGCGTTGATGGAAAAGCCCAGCAGGTGCAGCACGGCGAAGGTGCCGACCACCGACACCGGCACGGCCAGCAGCGGGATGATCGAGGCGCGCCAGGTCTGCAGGAACAGGATGACCACCAGCACCACGAGCGCGATGGCTTCCAGCAGGGTGTGCACCACCGATTCGATGGAGGCACGCACGAACTGCGTCGGGTCGTAGGCGATGCGGTACTCCACGCCCTGCGGCATGGACTTGCGGATCTCCTCCATGGTGGCGCGTACCTGCGCGGAGATTTGCAGCGCGTTCGAGCCCGGCGCCTGGAACACGCCGATGCCCACCGCGGAATCGTTGTTCAGGAGCGAACGCAGGGAATAGTCGGCTGCGCCCAGTTCCAGGCGCGCCACGTCGCGCAGGCGGGTGACGGCGCCTTCGGGGCCGCTCTTGACGATGATGTCGCCGAACTCCTCCTCGCTCTGCAGCCGGCCCTGCGCATTGATGGAGAACTGCAGGTCCACGCCGGGCAGCCCGGGCGACGCGCCCACCACGCCGGCGGCGGCCTGCACGTTCTGCTCGCGGATCGCCCGCACCACGTCGGGGGCGGAGAGGCCGCGCTGCGCCACCTTCTGCGGGTCCAGCCACACGCGCATGGCGTATTCGCCGCCGCCCCAGATGCCCACCTGGCCGACACCGGCGATGCGCGCCAGGCGATCGCGCACGTTGAGCACCGCGTAGTTGCGCAGGTAGTCCATGCCGTAGCGGCCGTTGGGCGACACCAGGTGCACCACCATCGTGATGTCCGGCGAGCTCTTGACGGTGGAGAGTCCCAGGCGGCGCACTTCCTCGGGCAGGCGCGGTTCGGCCTGTGCCACGCGGTTCTGCACCAGCTGCTGCGCCTTGTCGGGATCGGTGCCCAGGCGGAAGGTGACGTTCAGCGTCATCAGGCCGTCCGTGGTCGCCTGGCTGCTCATGTAAAGCATGCCTTCGACGCCGTTGATGGCCTCTTCCAGCGGGGTGGCCACCGTCTCGGCGATCACCTTCGGGTTCGCGCCGGGATACGTGGCGCGCACCACCACCGTGGGCGGCACCACCTCGGGGTACTCGGAGATCGGCAGCGCGCGCAGGGCGAGCAGGCCGGCCAGGAAGACCAGCAGCGACAGCACGCCCGCGAAGATCGGCCGGTCGATGAAAAAGCGCGAGATGTTCATGCCCTGGCTTCCATGGTCACGACTTGCGGCTGCACCACCGCGCCCGGGCGCACGCGCTGCAGGCCGTTGACGACGATGCGCTCGCCCGCCTTGAGGCCGCGCAGCACGACGCGCAGGCCGTTGACGGAGGTGCCGAGCGTCACCTCGCGGTACTCCGCCTTGTTGCCCTCGCCCACGACCAGCACGAACTTCTTCTCCTGGTCCGTGCCCACCGCCCGCTCGCTCACGAGCACCGCGCGGGTGCTGCGGGCCTGGCCCATGCGCACGCGGGCGAACTGGCCAGGGATCAGCGCGCCATCGCGGTTGTCGAAAGCGGCGCGCAGGCGGATCGTTCCGCTCCTGGCGTCCACGTGGTTGTCGATCAGCTGCAGGCGACCCTGGTAGGGCGTGTCGCTGCCGGTGCCGGTTCCCATCTGCACCGGGATCCGCTCGACCAGTTGCCGTGCGCTCGCGCCCGTGGACAGGCCTTGCAGCGCGCGCACGATCACCTGCTCGTCGGCATCGAAGCTGGCGTAGATCGGGCTCACCGACACGAGCGTCGTCAACACCGGTGCGCCCGGCCCGGCGGCCACCAGGTTGCCCGGCGTCACCTCCAGCTTGCCGATGCGCCCCGCCACCGGTGCGCGCACTTGCGTATACCCGAGGTTCAGGCGCGCGCCCTGCAATTGCGCCTGGGCGGCGCGCAGGTTCGCGGCCGCCTCGCGCGCCGCGTTGACGCGCTCTTCCAGTTCGCGCTGCGCGATCGCGCTTTCTTCCCAGAGCCGCTGCGCCCGGGCCTGCTCGCTTTGCGCCTGCGCCAGCCGCGCCTGCGCGGCGCCGGCCTGTGCCTCCGCCCGCTCCACTTCGGCCCGGTACGGTGCGGGGTCGATCGTGATCAGCAGGTCGCCGGGTCGCACCAGTGCGCCTTCGCGAAAGTGCACGGCCTGCACGGCACCGGCAACCCGCGAGCGGACCTCCACGCGCTCCACGGCTTCCAGGCGGCCGGAGAACTCGTCCCAGGCGGTGATCTCCGTTTCGGCCACGGTCGCCACCGACACCTGGGGCGCCGGTGGCGCGGCGGCCGCCGTGGCCTGGGCGCGTCCGCCCTGCAACGAAATGATGGCCGTGGCCAGCACGGACAGCGTGGCCGCCGTGCCGGCGGCGGTCCAGATCTTCAGGCGGTTCCTGTTCTTCATGTTTCTTTCCTTTTTTTGGGATGCGACGGGCCAGCCCGGTCCAGCGGCCGGGAGGCGAATGGGACAAAACCAGGGGTGGGGTCGGGGCGCCTAGGAAGGCTGCGGCACCGGGGCCGCGAAGAAGCGGGCGAAGTGCTCCCGCACGGTGGCCGCGCACGCGGTGCACTGGGACGGGCGCTCCAGCGAAGCGGGCCAGC
>DATAGN010000115.1:0-4426 GCA_036263715.1 Ramlibacter sp. | reverse complement strand
GCCGTTCGACACCTTCAAGGACTTCGCGCCGATCACCAACATGGTGTCGACGACGCCGGTGCTGGTGGCCAACCGGGACGCACCGTTCGGCACGCTCGCCGAGCTGGCCGCGCATGCCCGGGCCAACCCCGGCAAGGTCGCTTACGGCACGCCCGGCGTCGCGACGATCCCGCACCTGGCGCTGGAGATGTTCCAGGCCCAGGCCGGCGTGAAGCTGAACCACATCCCCTACAAGGGCGCGACGCAGCAGATCCAGGACCTGATCGGCGGCTCGACCCAGCTCGACTCGCAAAGCTCGCTGGTGGTGGCGCTGCCGCACATCAAGGAGCAGCGCATCAAGGCGCTGGCGGTGCTGACCGAGCGCCGCTCGCCGCTGCTGCCCAACGTGCCCACTGCCCGGGAAGCGGGATTCGACGCGCTGGTCGTCGCCCCCTGGTTCGGCCTCGGCGCGCCGGCCGGCGTGTCACCCGCCATCATCCAGAGGCTGCACGCCGCGCTCGCCAAGGGGCTGGTGTCAAAGGAGGTGCAGGACAAGTTCGCGGCCAACGGGATCAGCGTGCACCCGAGCGCGTCGCCGGCCGCCTTCGCCGACTACGTGCGCAGCGAATACGACCGCTGGGGCGCGACCATCAAGGCGGGGAACATCAAGGCGGAGTAAACCGAGGCTAGCCTGCGGGTTCCTCCCGGTGCGCGCGCCGGCCGGGAGGCCAACAATGCCGGGGTGAACACCCCCCGTTTCGACCTCAACCTGCTGCTGGTCTTCGAGGCCGTCATGGCCAGTCGAAGCACCACCCGCGCGGGGGCGCACCTGGGCCTGACGCAGTCGGCGGTGAGCAACGCCCTGAACCGCCTGCGCACCGCGCTGGGCGACCCGCTGTTCGTGCGCACCCCCGAGGGCATGATGCCCACGCCACGGGCGCTGGAGATCAGCCTGCCGCTGAAGGACGCGATCGAGCGCATCCGCAGCACGCTGGCCCAGCAGCAGGACTTCGACGCCGCCTGCGCCGACCGCACCTTTCGCATCTGCATGAGCGACGTCGGCCAGATGGTGATGCTGCCCCAGGTGGTGAAGGCCATCCAGCAGCTGGCGCCGCACGTGACCATCGAGACCGTGCAGGTCGCCTCGCCGCGCGAACGCGAGGCCACCATGAGCAGCGGCGAGATCGACCTGGCCGTCGGCTACTTCCAGGACTTCAGCGGCCCCTACCACTGCCAGGCGCTGTTCCGCGAGGAATACGTGTGCATGGTGCGCAAGGGCCACCCGGTTTCCGGGCGCACCCTGACCCTGCGTGAATTCTCGGGCATGCGCCACGCCATGTACCACCCTTCCGGCGGCGGGCACGCGATCCAGGAACAGGCCATCGCCGCGGCGATGGCTTCCCACGGGCTGCCCTGGCGGGTGGCACTGCGCGCCTCGCACTTCCCCGGATTCACCCGCATGATCGCCGAGTCGGACATGATCACGACCTTGCCGCGCATGCTGGCGCTGGCCGGCGCGCGGATGGAGGCTGTGGAAATCATGCCTCCGCCGGTCAGCATCCCGTCCTTCGAGATCGTGCAGTTCTGGCACAAGCGCTTCCACCTGGACCCCGGCAACCGCTGGTTGCGTGGCCTGTTCGCCACCCACCATGCGCGCCTGGGCGCGGGCCAGCTCATGCCTGCCGAAGTCGACATGACGCCGGAGGATGCCGCCTGACGTGCTGCCCCGCCGGGCGCATCACTGCGCTGAATGCCGCCAATTGCACTTCTTCATTGGTCAGACGGCGCCCAGGCGCAGAACAATGGGGTTGGCATGCCGCGCCCGCCGCGGCCGCAATCGTTCGTGAACCCGCAATGACAAGAGCTAGGAGACTGGAAATGCAACTCTGGAAATGGGGCGCCGTCGTCGCCTTGGCCGCCGTCGGTTCGATGGCCCACGCACAGGAGAAGCTGAAGATCGGCTTCCTCAGCAGCTTCAGCGGACCGTTGGGGTCGCTGGCTTCCGACATGCAGGACGGCTTCAAGCTGGGCATCAAGCACGCCGGCGGCAAGCTCGGGGGGCTGGAGACCGAACTGATCTCCGGCGACGACCAGCAGAATCCCGACGTCGGCAGGCAGGTGTTCGACAAGATGTCCAAGCGCGATCGCGTGCACGTGATCACCGGCACCCTGTTCACCAACACGATCAACGTGATCGCGCCGACCGCGTTCAAGGAAAAGATCCTGTTCGTGAACTCCAACAACGGCAACGCGCCGTTTGCCGGCGAGCAGTGCAATCCCTTCTACTTCAGCGTCGCCTGGCAGGGCGAGACGCCTGCCGAGGCCGTGGGCAAGTTCGCCGCCGACCGCGGCTTCAAGAACGTCTACGTCATCTACCCGAACTTCCCGGCGGGTCCCACCAACGTGGCCGGCTTCAAGCGCCACTACAAGGGCGGCATCGCCGGCGAGAACGCGGTGAAGATCGGCCAGATCGACTTCAGCGTCGAGATCGCGCAGATCCGCGCGGCGAAGCCGGACGCCGTGTACGTGTACCTGTTCGGCGGCATGGCCACCAACTTCATCAAGCAGTTCGCGCAGGCGGGTCTCGGCAAGGACACGGTGCTGATGGGCGGCGGCTTCGGCTTCGACGACGACACCATCCAGGGCGTGGGCGACGCGCTGGTGGGCAGCTACAACGCCTGGTGGTGGAACCGCGACCTCGACAACCCGGCCAACAAGAAATTCGTGGCGGACTTCCAGGCCGAGTACAAGCGTCCTGCGACGATCTACTCCGCCCAGGGCTACGAGGCGGCCATGGCGATCGACGCCGCGGTGCGCAAGGCGGGCGGCAAGATCAGCGACCGCGACGCGCTGCGCAACGCCATGAAGACGGCCACCTGGCGCTCGGTGCGCGGGGACTTCAAGTTCGGCCCCAACCAGCACCCCATCCAGACCTTCTACCTGCGCCAGGTGGTCAAGGACGACAAGGGCAACATCACCAACAAGATCGTCTCCACGCTGCTGCCGAACCACGCGGACTTCTACGCGCCGCAGTGCAAGATGTGAATGCGGGGCCCGGGAGAGTGATCCTGTGAGTTCCGCGCTCGCGCTGGAGCAGCTGCTTAACGCGTTCCAGTTCGGCCTGATGTTGTTCCTGCTGGCGGCCGGCCTGACGCTGGTCTTCGGCATCATGGACCTGATCAACCTGGCGCACGGCTCGCTGTACATGCTGGGCGCCTACATGATGGTCACGTTCATGGGGCTCACCGGCAACTTCTTTGCCGGTGTGGTGCTGGCGCTGGCGGCCACCGCCATCTGCGGGATGCTGATCGAGCTGGTGGTGCTGCGGCGCCTGTACCAGCGCGACCACCTCGCGCAGGTGCTGGCCACCTTCGGCCTGATCCTG
This sequence comes from Ramlibacter sp., assembly GCA_036263715.1. Taxonomy (GTDB): domain Bacteria; phylum Pseudomonadota; class Gammaproteobacteria; order Burkholderiales; family Burkholderiaceae_C; genus Ramlibacter. The sequence continues at coordinate 1,062 of DATAGN010000115.1, read as the reverse complement.
TGCATCAACGAGACCGTGCGCTGGATCTGGGGTCCGCAGCAGATCGCCCTTTCGGCGCCGGCGGTGCTCTCGGGCTCCGTTTCGCTGGGCAACGGCTTCGTCTATTCCAAGTACCGCCTGGGCATCATCGTGGTCGGATTGCTCGTGGCCTTCGGCCTGTTCTGGCTGGTCAACCGCACGCGCCTCGGCATGTGGATCCGCGCCGGCGCGTCGAACCGCACGATGGCCACTGCGCTGGGCGTCGACATCCGGCGGCTCTACACGCTGGTGTTCGGCCTGAGCGCGGCGCTGTGCGCCCTGGCCGGTGCGGTGCTCGGCCCGCTGCTGTCGGTGTCGGTCGGCATGGGGGAGAGCATCATCATCCTCGCCTTCGTCGTCATCGTGATCGGCGGCATCGGCTCGATCCGCGGCGCGCTGGTGGGCTCCTTGCTGGTGGCATTGGCCGATACCTTCGGCCGCGCCTACCTGCCTTCGCTGCTGCGGCCGCTGTTCGGCCGCGCCGAGGTGGCGGAAAGCCTCGCGGCCGCGGCCGGCTCGATCCTGATCTACGTGCTGATGGCCGCGGTGCTCGCGTGGCGGCCGGCCGGGCTCTTTCCCGCGCGCGGATGAAGACGTCTGCGCGCAACTGGTGGGGCGTGGCGGCCTTCGCAGCGCTGGCACTGGCGTGGCCGCTGCTGATGACGGCGATCGACGAGCCGTTCTACATCGGCCTGGCCACGCGCGTGCTGATCTTCGCCATCATCGTCAGCAGCCTGAACCTGGTGCTCGGCTTCGGCGGCATGGTGAGCTTCGGCCACGCCGCCTACGTCGGCGCCGGCGCGTATGCGGTGGGCATCCTGTCGGCGGAAGCGACGCGGCAGATCGGCCTGCTGCCGGGAACCACCAGCGCCTGGATCGCGTGGCCGGTCGCGATGGGCGTCGGCGCCTTGCTGGCGCTGGTGTTCGGGGCGGTGTCGCTGCGCAGCCGCGGGATCTACTTCATCATGATCACGCTGGCCTTCGCGCAGATGCTGTACTACGTGATGGTGTCGATCAAGGTGTATGGCGGCGACGACGGCCTGA
>DATAGN010000114.1:0-1718 GCA_036263715.1 Ramlibacter sp. | reverse complement strand
CGAGGGCCTGCTGTGGAAGTGGAGCACCTGGAATGGCGCGGCCACCTACCTGTTCGGCAAGCGCGGGCTGGTGCGCCAGACGTACAGGCCGTGGAAGGCCTACTTCCGCCGCGACTTCCACCCGAACCAGCAGGATTCGGCGGCGTCGGTGCGCTGGCTGGCCGAGAACAGCGGCCAGTACGTTCCCGTCGGCGGCTAGGAACCCGGGCAGCGTTCGGCGCAAAATATGCGCCATGCAGCTCCACTACATCGGCAACCAGTCCGTGCGCTCGTCGTCCGAGCGCACGCTGCCCGTCATCGATCCCTCGGACGGCCAGCCCTTCGACACCATCCAGCGCGGCACCCCGGAAGACATCGACCGGGCGGTCCAGGCCGCGCGCGCCTGCTTCGAAGGGCCGTGGAGCAAGCTGAGCGCCGCCGAGCGAGGCCGCCTGCTGATGCGCCTGTCGCTGAAGGTCTCCGACTGCATCGACGAACTCGCGGCGCTGGAGCAGCGGGATTGCGGCAAGCCCACCAAGCAGGCCCGCGCGGATGCGGTGGCGCTGGCGCGCTACTTCGAGTTCTACGCCGGCGCCTGCGACAAGCTGCACGGCGAGACCCTGCCCTACCAGGACGGCTACACGGTGCTCACCTGGCGCGAGCCGCACGGCGTCACCGGCCACGTGATCCCCTGGAACTACCCGATGCAGATCTTCGGCCGCAGCGTGGGCGGCGCCCTGGCCGCAGGGAACACCTGCGTGGTCAAGCCTTCGGAAGACGCCTGCCTGTCGCTGATCCGCGTGGCGCAGCTCGCCACCGAGGTCGGCTTCCCCGCCGGCGCCATCAATATCGTCACCGGCTTCGGCCATGAGGTCGGCGACGCGCTCGCGCGGCATGCCGGCATCGACCACATCAGCTTCACCGGCAGCCCCAAGGTGGGCACGCTGATCCAGCAGGTGGCGGCGGAGCGGCACTGCCCAGTGACGCTGGAGCTCGGGGGCAAGAGCCCGCAGGTCGTCTTTGCCGATGCCGACATCGACCAGGTGCTGCCCGTGGTGATCAACGCGATCGTGCAGAACGCGGGGCAGACCTGTTCGGCGGGCTCGCGCCTGCTGGTGGAACAAAGCCTGTACGAACCGCTGCTGGAGCGCCTGGGCGCTGCCTTCTCGAAGCTGCGCGTGGGCCCGGCCGCGATGGACCTGGACGTCGGTCCCCTGATCCGCCAGACGCAGCAGCAGCGGGTGTGGGACTTCCTGTCCGATGCGCAGCATGCGGGCATCCCGGTGGCGGCGCAGGGCACGGTGGTGGACGAGGCGCCCGAGTCCGGCTTCTACCAGGCGCCCATGCTGCTGCGCGACGTGCCGATCACGCATCGACTGGCGCAGGAAGAGGTGTTCGGGCCCGTGCTGGCCGCCATGAGCTTCCGCGACGAGGACCATGCGGTGGAGCTCGCCAACGGGACGCAGTTCGGCCTGGTCGCCGGCATCTGGACGCGCGATGGCTCGCGCATGTTGCGCATGGCGCGGCGCGTGAAAAGCGGCCAGGTGTTCATCAACAACTATGGCGCCGGCGGCGGCGTGGAGCTGCCCTTCGGCGGCGTGAAGTCCTCGGGCTATGGCCGCGAGAAGGGCTTCGAGGCGCTGTATGGGTTCACCACCTTGAAGACGGTGGCGATCAAGCACTGATCCAACGTCCGTCATCCCCGCGGAGGCGGGGATCCAGGGCTTCCTGCTTCCTGG
>DATAGN010000113.1:0-7870 GCA_036263715.1 Ramlibacter sp. | reverse complement strand
GGGGAGAGGGAGCAATTCAAGGAATCACCCCGGCCGTCCCCGCCGCAGCGACTGCGCCAGCGAGCGCGCCCCATTCATCACCGTGTCGGCCAGCGCGCCCGGCCCGGCCTGCAGCGGCTCCATCGCGCGGTTGTAGTAGCTGGGATTCACCTTCTGCCCCGGGTGGCGGCCGAGCGTGCGGCCATGGCTGTCGCGCGAAGGCTCGAACAGGTTGCCGTTGCTGCCCGGCGAGGGCTCGTCGGTCCACTGCCGGTCCATCAGGTCGGCCGCGCCGAGTTCCATCATCTGCGGCGCCACGGCCGAAGCGACGGTGTGCATGCTGGCCAGGCCGCCGATGCTCACGTCCCGCTGCGGATGCAGCGCCGCGTGCAGGATCGCGCGGGCGGCATCCTGCGGGTCGTACAGCGGCGACACCAGCCGCGGCCTGCGGCCGGCCGGATGCGCCACGTGCTCGATCAGCGGCGTGGCGATGCACGCCGGCTTGACCAGCACCACATGCACCGGGGAACCCTCGCCCTGCAGTTCCTGCCGCAAGCCGTCGGTGAAGCCCTTCACCGCATGCTTGCTCGCGCTGTAGATGGTCTGCAGCGGCACCGCATGGTCCGCCGTGATGCTGGCCACGTTGATGATCGTGCCGCCCTTGCGCCGCAGGTGCGCGGCCGCGGCGAGCGAGCCGTTGACCATGCCCCAGAAATTCGTGTCGAAGACCCGCCGCGCCGCGGGCTCGTCGTAGGCGTCGAGCACCGAGGCGATCAGGCCCACGCCCGCGTTGTTGATCCAGGTGTCGAAGGTGCCGAAGCGCTCGATGGCGGCCAGCGCCACCCGGTCCACCTGCTCGCGCACGCCGACGTCTGCGGCGACGGCGAGCACCTGGGCGGCATGGGCCTGCAGCAGCGTCGCCGCGATCGCATCCAGCGCGGACTGCTCGCGCCCGACGATCACCAGCCGGGCGCCGGCCGCGGCAGCCTGTTCGGCGGTGGCCAGCCCGATGCCGCTGGAGGCGCCGGTGATGACGATGGTGTGGTCGGCAAGGGTCTTGGTCATGGTCACGGGCGAGGAAGGGCAAAGTGGCAGCTTGCGCGGGGCACCGCCGCGGCGGCGTAGGACTTCACCGGAAACGCCGCCGCCAAAGCCGGGAAAATTCCACGGGGGCGCCCTGCCCGCGCAACTCGCCGTTGCGTCGGCCGCAGCCCGCCTGACGCCCGTGCGGAGCGCCACGGCGGATCGTTTCTAATACGGCCTTCCCCTCTGTTGATGACTTGCACCCCGGGGTGCAGAGGATGGTCTTTTGCGCAGCAGTTTCGGTCGTTCGCGGCTCGTTCGCCAGCTCGCCACCGCCGCACCGCTGGCGGCGGATGCCGGCGGCATGGACGTGGCCGAGCGCACCAGCCTCTGGATCGGCGCCTTCGACGCGATCCGGCTGCAGGGCGTGCACCGCGCGGTGCGCGCGACCGACGCGCAGCAGCGCATGCCCCTGCCGGCGGCGCGGGCGCGCGCCGAGCGGCTGGCCGACAACCTGCAGCGCGTGCGCGGCGCGCTTGCGGCCGCCATCGCGCGCGAGGTCGAGGTGGATGGCACGTATGGCCCCTGGCGGCAGCGCCACGCGGACCTGCAACGCCACATGGAGCAGATGGTCGGCAACCTGCGCGAGCAGGTGCGCGACGCGCTGGCAGGCGTGTCGCCGCGCATGCGCCAGCTTGCCGCGCTCGATGCCGCCATGCAGGAGGTGACCGCGCCGCGCGAGCAGGCCCTGCTGCCCACCGCGCTCGACCTGCTGCAGAGGAACTACGAACAACGGGTGGCGCAGGACGACGAAGCCGATGCGGCGTTCGCATCCGGCTGGCGCGAAGCGCTGCGGGCCGAGGTCGACCTGCGCCTGGAACCCGTGGAGGGGCTCGTGGAGGCCCTCCGCAAGGAATCGGACCAAGAACAATGAGCAAGCGTTTCTTCGCGCTCGCCTTCGCGCTCGGCCTCGCCGCGGTCGCGTGGGTGGGCGCCGGTTTTGCCGGCAGCAACTGGCTCGCGCTGGCGATGACGGCGGTGATCGCCGGCGTGTACCTGCTCGGCGCCAACGAACTGCGGCTGTTCCGCGCCGCCACCGCCGGCCTGCAGTCCGCCGTCGACCAGCTCGCCACGGCCCCCGCGACGGCCACGGAATGGCTGGAGCGCGTGCCCGCCGGCTTGCGCAACACGGTGCGCCTGCGGCTCGAAGGCGAGCGCGCCGCCTTGCCAGGGCCGGCGCTCACGCCCTATCTCGTCGGCCTGCTGGTGATGCTGGGCATGCTGGGCACCTTCCTCGGCATGGTCGTCACCTTCCAGGGCGTGGTGCTGGCGCTGGAGCGGTCCACCGAGGTGCAGGCCATCCGCGCTGCGCTGGCCGAACCGATTCGCGGCCTGGGCCTGTCGTTCGGGACGTCGGTCGCCGGCGTCGCCGCCTCCGCGATGCTGGGACTGATGTCGGCCATCGCCCGGCGCGAGCGGCTCGAGGTCGCGCGCCAGCTGGAAGCGCGCATCGCGACCGTGCTGCGCCCGTTCTCGCTCGCGCACCAGCGGCAGCAGGCCTTCGATGCCCTGCAATCGCAGGCGCGGGCGCTGCCGCAAGTGGTGGACACGCTGCAGGCCGCCATGGAGCGCATGGAACGCCGCAGCGAGCAGCTCGACGCGCAGCTGCTGCAGCGCCAGCTGGACTTCCAGCGCGAGGTGACGCTGTCCTACCAGCAACTCGCGGGCGAGGTGGGCGCTTCGCTGCGCACCAGCCTGGTCGCCAGCGCAGCGGCCGCCGGCGACACGATCCGGCCGGTCGTCGAGGACGCGATGGCGCGCATCGTGCGCGAGACGCAGGCCTTGCAGGCCCGCATGGGCGAGGTGTCGCAAGCGCAGGTGGAGACGCTCTCCGGCCAGTTCAGCGCGGCGACGGAGTCGCTCGCGCGGCGCAGTGACGCACTGGTGGCGGGCATCGACGGCCAGGTGGGGCGCCTGCTGCAAAGCTCGCAGGCGCTGGTGCATGCGCGCACCGAGAGCGAGGCGCACTGGATCGCGCAGCACGGCCAGCGCATGGACGAACTGGCGACACTGTGGCGCAAGGAACTTGCAGCACTGCGGCAGGAGGAATCCGAGCGCGGCGACGCTGCCGTCCAACGCCTGGCCGGTCTCGAAGCCGCCGTGTCGCAGCACCTGGCCAGCCTGGGCGCCGCGCTTGAAGCGCCCTTGTCGCGCCTGCTGCAGACGGCGTCGGAAGTGCCGCAAGCCGCCGCCGGCGTGATCGCGCAACTGCGCACGGAGATGAGCCGCCTCACCGAACGCGACAACGTGGCGCTGCACGAACGCACGCAGTTGCTGCAGCAACTGGGAAGCGTCATCGAAGACCTGCAGCAGGCGTCGGCCGGCCAACGCACGGCAATCGAAAGCATGGTGAGTTCCGCGTCCTCGGTGCTGCAGGACGCCGGCGCGCGCTTCGCGCAGGCGGTGGACGCGCAGGCCGGGGCGGCGGCGCAGAGCGCGTCGCAGATCGCTGCCGGCGCCAGCGGCCTCGCAAACGTCGGCGAGGCGTTCGCGCAGGCCGTGCGCGAATTCCAGGCCAGCAACGAGAAGCTCACGCAGACGCTGCAGACCGTGGAGTCCACCCTGCAGCGCTCCACCGCGCGCAGCGACGAACAGCTCGCCTACTACGTCGCGCAGGCGCGCGAGGTCATCGACCTGAGCATCGCGTCGCAGCAAGGCCTGGTGGAGAACCTGCGCCAGCTCTCCACGCCCAAGCCGATCGCCCTGGCTGCCGCGGGATCGCGCTGATGGAACTGCACGAGGACGGCAATCCGGAGGACGTCGCGCCCGTGTGGGCCGTGTTCGGCGACCTCATGGCGGGCCTGCTCGGCGCCTTCGTGCTGGTGCTCGCGGGGGTGCTGGTCGTGCAGATGGACCTGGTGGCCAGCCTGCAGTCCGAGATCGAGAAGCGGCGCGTGGAGGAACAGCGGCGCATGGCGCTGGAAAAGGCGCTGGCGATCCCGCTGGCTTCCGGGCGCATCACGGTGGCCAATGGCCGCATCGGCATCAGCGGCAGCGTGCTGTTCCCGGTCAACTCCGACCAGCTGCGGCCCGAGGGCCGCGCGCTGCTGCGCAGCCTGGTGCATCCGCTGCGCGTGTACCTCGGCGAGCGCAAGGAGATGCTGATGGTCAGCGGCTTCACCGACGACCGTCCCATCGGCGAAGGCAACCGCAAGTTCGCCGACAACCTGGAACTCTCCGCGCAGCGGGCGCTGACCGTCACCCGCGTCCTGGTCGAGGAAGGCATGCCCGCCGCCGCCGTCTTCGCAGCCGCCTTCGGCGCGGAACAGCCGGTGGCCTCCAACGCCGACGAGAAGGGCCGAGCACAGAACCGCCGCGTGGAGATGGCGCCGGTTCCGCGATCACCCGTCGCAGCCCGGCCATGAGCGGCGCATCGCGGCATCCCGGCCTGGCGCCGCTCGTGCAGCTGAATGCGCATATCCGCGCGCGCCTAGCCGAACGAGCCGGTCCTGCCGTGGCGGGGGAGCCGGACGCCGCGCAGGAGCTCGCCAGCGTGCGGCGCTTTCGCCAGGCGTGGGAACGCGGGCAGGCCCTGGACACGATCGAACAGGCACTGGCGCGCAAGCCCGCCAACGCGGGGCCGCTCAATTCGCATGTGCTCCTGCTGCAGACGCTCGATGCGCTGCGGGAGCTGTCGCCGGACTACCTGCGGCGGCTGCTGGTGCAGCTGGATGCGCTGCACTGGCTGGAGCAGGCGCGCCAGAAGTATCCGCCGCCCCAGGCGAAGGGCGCGAAGCCCGCGCGCCGCGTCAAGCGCAAGGGGTAGCCCCCCTAAGTAAACGCCGCGCGGTGCTGCTCCACGTAGTCCGCCAGCTTGCTCCACACCGACGCGTCGCCCGCCATGGCCGCGTCCAGCAGCGCGAGTTCGCCGCCGATGCGCTCCAGCCAGATCTGCCGCAGCTCCTCGAACAGGTGCGGCTCCTCGAACGGGAACAAGGCCGCGCTCTGCTCGATGCAGGAAGCGGCCGCTTCGGCGCCGATGCGCCGGTAGGCCGCGACGAAGTCCGAATACGGCGGGTTGTTGGGGAAGTCGGCCTCGTAGAAGAACGCGAGGCCGCCGTTGTCCACGATGCCCTGCGCCGATTCGATCAGCAGCAGGGTCTGCAAGGGCACCGGGAGCGACGCGATGTCCCCTCCCGCCGCCGCGAGGCAGGCAATGGCGTGGTCGTAGGGTTGGCCGAGGGGAGAACTGCCCATCCCCGGATTCTCCCTCCCCCGCTCAGGCCTTCTTGTGTTCCGGCTTGATGGTCCAGTAGTGGATGCGCCGGCTGCCCACCGTTTCGGTGCGCTCGGCCGGCCACTCGGCGCCCATCTCGAACTCGTGCGAAACGACGCGCGTGCCCACCTTGAGCTGGCGCCACAGCTGCGGGCGCAGGCGTTCGTTGATCTGCGGCAGCAGGTAGAGCGTGACGACGGTGGCCTTGGAGAAATCGCTCTTGAACAGGTCGCCCTGGCGGAACTGCACCAGCTTGGTCACGCCTTCCTTCTTGGCATTGGCGCGGGCGTCGCGGATGCGCTCCGGGTCGATGTCGACGCCCACGCCGCGGCAGCCGAAGCGCTTGGCGGCCGTCACGACGATGCGGCCGTCGCCGCAGCCCAGGTCGTACAACGTGTCGCCCTTGGCCACGCCGCCCATCTCCAGCATCTTGTCCACCACCTCCTGCGGCGTGGGCACGTAGGGCACGTCCAGCGAGGGCCGCTTCTCCTGCGCCAGCGCCAGCGACGGCAGCAGCAGCGAGGACGAGGCGAGGAAGGTGCGACGGGGAATCAGCATGTCTGTCCTTTCAATGCGTCGGGGAGGAAGCAGCGATGGCGGCGCGCGAGCGGGCACGCACCACGGCGAGCAGGACGAAGCCGACGGCCAGCACCGCCACGCCGATCCAGGCGGCATTGAAGCCGCCGAGGGACTGGCTGTGCACGTACGAGAGGCTGGACCACAGCATGTAGGCGCAGGTGGCGCAGAACACCAACGGCAGCACCGGATAGAGCGGCACGCGGAAGGGCCGCTCGCGGTCGGGCTCGCGCACGCGCAAGACGAACAGCGAGATGCCCACCAGCAGGAAGAACACCCAGAACACGGGCGCGGTGAACTCCACCATCGCGCGGAAGCCACCGCCGGTCCAGATGCCCAGGAACACCAGGAACAGCGCGGTGATGTTCTGCAGGCTCATGGCGTGCACCGGGGTGTTGCGCGCGCCGTCCCACATGCCCAGCTTGGACAGCACGGGCCAGTCGCGGCCCACTGCGTACTGCGTGCGGGCGCCCACGATCATGGTGGCGTTCATCGAGGTGAGCGCCGCGATCGCCACCAGCGCCGAGATCACCTTGTCGCCGGTCGGCCCGAAGGCCGCGCGCATCAGGTCGGCGGCCACGGCTTCCGACTTGGCCATCCCCGCGAAGCCCAGGCCGCGCAGGTAGGCCCAGTTCACCAGCATGTACAACGCCGTGATCACCACGATGGAGACGATCAGCGCCATCACGATGTCGCGTTGCTTGCGCATTTCGGCGCTGATGTACGCGGCTTCGTTCCACCCGCCGTACGTGAGCAGCACGAACACCATGGCGAGGCCGAAGGAGCTGACCGAAGGAGCGGCAGCGGGGGCGGCCGCGGCCGCAGCCACCGCCGGCGCCGGCCCGAACGACAGGTAGATCGCCGCGATCACCAGCAGCACGAGCCCGCCGACCTCCAGCGCCGTGAGCCAGCTCTGGGTGGAGGAGCCGGCCAGGATGCCGCGGGCATTGACGGCCCACAGCACCAGTACGGATGCCGCGGCATAGATCAGCCCGCCCCAGGAACCCAGGGGCAGCAGCTTCTGCATGTAGTCGGCGAACACGAAGGCCAGCAAGGCGATCGAGCCGGTGGCGATGACCGAGAACCGCGCCCACGCGAACAGGAAGGACACGCCCGGCCCGTACGCACGCCGCAGGAAGTGGTAGTCGCCGCCCGCGTGCGGCCACGTGGTCGTGAGTTCCGCGTAGCAGAGCGCGCCGATGAGGGAGATGACGCCGCCCAGCAGCCAGGCCCCCATCATCCACTCGACCGAGCCGGCCATGCCGGCCACCAGTGAAGGCGCCTTGAAGATGCCGGCGCCGACGACGACGCCGATGATGAGCATGACCGCGGGAACGGTGCCTATGACGGCGGCGGGTTCGGCGAGGGTGCCCGGCGGGGCCGCCTGCGCGGCAGTGGTGGTCGAAGTAGCTCGGGTCATCCGGCGGCCACCGCCGCTTCCTGGTGCTGGCGTGTCACGCCGACTCCTGATTCAGTTGAAGAACGTGCCTTGTAAGGGCGACGCGGGCGGGTGTCAATGAGGATCGCGCCTTGCCGCTCAATCGACCTTGATGTTGCCCGCCTTGATCACCTTGGCCCACTTCTCGAGTTCCGAGCGCTGGAACGCGCCGAGTTCGGCCGGCGACATGCCGCCCGGCTCGATGCCCTGCGCCACCAGCTTGGCCTTGTTCTCCGGGTCCTGGATGGACTTGATGAACTCCGCGGCCATGCGGTCGACGATGGGCTTGGGCACGCCGGCCGGCGCGAAGATGGCCTGCCAGGAGGTGATGTCGAAGCCGGGCAGCGTCTCGGCGATCGCGGGCACGTCGGGCATGGCCGACGAGCGCTTGGCGGAGGTCACGCCCAGGGCGCGCAGCTTGCCGCCCTTGATGTGCGGCATGGCCGGCGCGAGGTTCTCGAAGATGATGTCGGCGCCCTGGCCCGAGAGGATGGCGTTGAGCGACTCGGCGCTGCTCTTGTAGGGCACGTGCACCAGCTTGCCGCCGGCGAGCTGTTCGAAGAACACGCCCGACAGGT
>DATAGN010000112.1:0-4864 GCA_036263715.1 Ramlibacter sp. | reverse complement strand
CAGGATGCTGGGCGCGCGCGAGACCTTGATGACGGGCGTGAAGGACTTGCGCGAGTCATAGGACTGCGGCTTGAAGTTGCCCACCGAGGTGGTCTCGCTGCCGCCGCCGACGAACAGCGTGTAGCCGTCCGGCTTGGCTTCGGCGACCGCCTGCGCGGCGATGGCACCTGCCGCGCCGACGCGGTTCACCACCACCACGGGCACCGGGATGATTCCCTTGGCGGCGAAGGAGAGCTGGCGGGCGATTTGGTCCGCCGAGCCGCCGGGGGCGAAGCCCACCAGGATGGTGATGGGCTGCGAGGGCGTCCATTCCTGCGCCCAGGCCGGCGCCGCGGCGGCGGCGAGCAGGCCCAGGGCGTGGCGGCGGTTGATTCCGGTAGTCATGGAGTCTCCTTTGGATTCTGGTTGCCGCGAGTGTCGGGGCTGCGGGCGGGCGGCGTCCAATACATTATTCCGCGGGGATTGATGCTTGCGCGGTATCGCAGGTCCCTTTTCTTCCTCTGCGTCCTCTGCGTACTTTTGCGTCCTCTGCGTTCACCTTCGTGCCGAACGACCGGACTAAGCCAGAGCAGCTACCACCTCCATCGTCACCTTCCGGAACGACCGGATCGCCGGCGTCTCCTGGCCCTTGCGCCAGGCCAGCGCCACGTGCACCGGCTCGGCGCGGTCGGCGATCTGGACGAACTTGACGTTCTTCGGATGCAGGTTGCGCCCGCTCGCCGGCACCACGGCGACGCCGAGCCCGGCGCCGACGAGGCCGACCACCGTGTGGATCTGCGTTGCATGCTGCGCCACCTGCGGCGCGATGCCCGCCTGCTCGCACAGCTCGCGCACGCGGGCATGGAACAGCGGCGAGCCGTCCTTGTCGAACATCACGAAGGGATCGCCCGCCAGGTCCTTCAGCCGCACGCGCGTGCGGCCCGCCAGCCGATGCTTCGCCGGCAAGGCCAGCACGAACGGGTCCGCCAGCACCGGCACCACCTCCAGCTCCGCCGGCCCCGCCTGCACGCGCAGCAGGCCCAGGTCGATGGTCCCGCGCAGCAGGGCGGCATGCTGCGCCGTGATCGGCAGCTCGTGCAACTCCAGCTCGATGCCCGGGAACTGCTGGCGAAAGCGCCCGATGATGGAAGGCAGCAGGCCGTAGGTCGACGAGTGGATGAAGCCCAGGGACAGCCGCCCGAGCTCACCGGCGCCCGTGCGGCGCGTGTCGGCGATGGCCCGCGCGAGCTCCTGCTGGATCGCGCGGCTGCGCTCCAGCAGCAGGGCGCCGGCCGGCAGCAGTTCCACGCGCCGTTGCGTGCGGCGCAGCAGCGGCGTGCCCAGCGCCTCCTCCAGCTGCTGAACCTGCCGCGACAGCGCCGGCTGCGCGATGTTCAGGCGCGCCGCGGCGCGGCCGAAGTGCAGTTCCTCGGCCACGGCCTGGAAGTAGCGCAGCTGGCGCAGGTCGATCATGGCAATGCCCGCAAGGTATCAATCTGCGGCGAATTATGTATTGGACGCGTTACCGCGCCGGGCCGACACTGGCGGCATGCAGATCGAGCCTTCCGGCACCGCCGCGGCGGCGGCCACGGCACCGGCGCCCGCGGCGCAGCCTCCCCTGATGCTGCCCGCGCGCCTGGGCCACATCCTGTCCCTGGACGATTACGAGGACGCGGCGCGGCGGCACCTGCCGCGTCCCATCTTCGCGTACGTCTCCGGGGCGGTGGAGCGCAACCACTCGCTGCAGGCCAACCGCGACGCCTTCCGCCAGTACGAGTTCGTCACGCGCGTGATGGTCGACATCTCGCGGCGCTCCACGGCCACCACGCTGCTGGGCAAGCGCTACTCCGCGCCCTTCGGCATCGCCCCCATGGGCATCAGCGCGCTGTCGGCGTACCGGGGCGACCTGGTGCTGGCGCAGGCTGCCGCCGCCGAGGGCGTGCCGATGATCATGAGCGGCTCTTCGCTGATCCGCATGGAGGACGTGGCGCGCGCCAACCCGGACGCCTGGTTCCAGGCTTACCTGCCGGGGGACGAGCCGAACATCTTCGCCCTGGTCGAACGGGCGCGCACCGCGGGCTTCCGCACGCTGGTGATCACGGCGGACACGCCGGTGAGCTCCAACCGCGAGAACAACGTGCGTGCCGGCTTCTCCACGCCGCTGCGCCCGAGCCTGCGCCTGGCGTGGGACGGCATCAGCCACCCCCGGTGGCTCTTCGGCACCTTCCTGCGCACGATTGCGCAGCACGGCATGCCGCATTTCGAGAACAACTACGCGCACCGCGGTGCGCCCATCCTGTCACAGAGCGTCGTGCGGGACCTCGCGGAGCGCGGGCACCTGAACTGGGACCATTTCCGCAAGATCCGCGCGGTGTGGCCCGGTCAGATCGTGCTGAAGGGCGTGCTCGATCCGCGCGACGCGCGCATCGCCGTGGACCACGGCGCTGACGGCATCATCGTGTCGAACCACGGCGGCCGCCAACTCGATGGCGCGGTGGCGCCGCTGCGGGTGCTGCCGGACACCGTGGCGGCGTGCCCGGGCGTGCCGGTGATGGTGGACAGCGGTTTCCGCCGCGGCACCGACGTGCTCAAGGCCGTCGCGCTGGGCGCGAAGTTCGTGTTCGTCGGCCGGCCGTTCAACTATGCCGCGTCGGTGGGCGGCGAGGCGGGCGTGCGGCACGGCATCCAGCTGCTGCGGCAGGAGATCTCGCGCAACATGGGGATGCTGGGGGTGAATGCGCTCGGGGAGCTGGATGCGAGCTTCCTGCTGAAGACCTGAGGCCGGGAGACACCGGGGTTCGCTGCGCTCACCTGCGGCGGCCGCGGCCGCCCCGGCCTACGAAAACGAGAAGATCACTTCACCGCCGTGATCGACCCGCCCACGGCATCCAGCCGCTTGCGCGCGGCCTGCGCATCGACGCCCAGCCGCTTCATCACGATCGCCGTCTTCACGTGGCCCTCGGCCGCATCGAGCAGGCGCGTCGCTTCTTCGCGCGCAACGCCGAGCGTGTCCATCAGGATGCGCTCGCCGCGGTCCTGCAGCTTCTGGCAGGTGACCTGCAGGTCCACCATCAGGTTGCCGTAGACCTTGCCCGTGCGCACCATCGCGCCCGTGCTGATCATGTTCAGCACCATCTTCGTCGCGGTGCCCGCCTTCATGCGCGTCGACCCGGTGACGACCTCCGGGCCCACCAGCGGCGCGATCACGACGTCGTGCGTCTGCAGGATTTCCTCGGACGGATAGGTGCACAGCAGCAGGCCGGTGCGCGCCCCGCGCTCGCGCGCCCGGTTCACCGCGCCGTGCACGTAAGGGGTGGTGCCGGAGGCAGCGATGCCGAGGACGAAGTCGCGCTTGTCGACCTTGCGTTCGTCCATGGCCTGCGCGCCGTCGCCGGGATGGTCCTCGGCGCCTTCCTGCGCGCGCGTGAGCGCCTCGTAGCCGCCGGCCATCACCCCTTGCACCATGTCCGGGTGCGTGCGGTACGTCGGCGGCATCTCGGAGGCGTCGAGCACGCCCAGGCGCCCGGAGGTGCCCGCACCGACATAGACCAGGCGACCGCCCTGGCGGAAGCAGTCCACCACGATGTCGATGGCGCGCGCGATCTGCAGGCGCTCTTCCTGCACGGCCGCTGCGATGAGGCGGTCTTCGGCGTTGATCAGGTCGACGATCTCCAGCGCCGACAGCTGGTCGATGCGCTGGCTGCGGGGGTTGCGCTGTTCCGTCAGCCGCGCGTCGAGCGGCGGCTTGGGTTGGGCGGGCGTTGACGGCGGTCGCGCGTCCATGGTGTTGCGGGCAGTCTCCGGCTTGACTTCGGGCATGCGGATGGTCCCATGGTAGAGATGGATCCATCCTTGCGCCACGCGCAGCCGCCGGCTGTAGGAGCGACGAGGAATCTTCTGTGGTATCGAGGCCGCAGAGCTGGCCTTGTGCACCACGGCGGTGACCCGCAGGATCAGCCTGCAACCGGCGTCAGCAAGGTTTCCCCGGTCGCGACCAGCTTCTCGCCACCGTCGGCCAGCGCGAACAAGTCGCATGCGGTGAAGACCTGGGTGCGGCCGGGTTTCACCACCCGCGCCCGCGCGATGAAGCGTTCACCGACCGCCGGCCGCAGGCAATTGACGCTGTAGTGCGATGCCAGGACGCGCCCCACGATGGTGGCCGCTGCGAAGCCGCAGGCGGTGTCGATCAGCGCGCCGACCAGTCCGGCATGCAGGTAGCCGCTGTACTGGCCCAGGTCCGCGCGCCAGTCCACCGCGATCTCGGCCCTGCCCTCGGCGGCCGCCAGCACCTCGATGCCGCACCAGCGGTTGAAGCCAGCGCTGGCGTTGATGCCGCGGATGAGCGCGAGGGAATCGGTGGTCGCTGCGGACATGGGGGGCTCCTTTGGGTGCCCCAATCTAGGCAGCAGCGGCCCTTCTCGATGTCATGGCGGCGACTGCCTGTCCCGCTCCAGACACTCTCTTGTAGGTTGGGTTGCGCGCACGCGCACCCCAACACCCTAGCGCGCCGCCTCCCATACCAGCGCCACACCGGAACAGAGCATCAGCGCATCGATCAACATCCGATAAGCCGCCGGCGACAACCGGAGCACCACGAAGCGCCCGATGAACGACCCCGCCATGAGCGTGAGCCCGATCAGCACGCCTTGCAGCAGCACTTCCACGGGAAATGCGCCAAGCGCCTGGAAGGTCCCCAACTTGGCGCCGTACATGCCGATCGATGCTGCAGCTTCGGTGCCGAGCAGCAGTCCCCGTTCCAATCCGTAGAACGTGAACAGCGGCACCGTCAGCGGGCCCGTGGACACGACCAGGCCCGTGAGCACGCCAAGCGGTGCGCCGAACAGGGCGAGGTGCCACAGCGACAGCTTCCACGCGCGCCGCGCCA
>DATAGN010000111.1:0-1950 GCA_036263715.1 Ramlibacter sp. | reverse complement strand
CTCGAACAGCGTGATGCCCAGCGGCTCCATGGCGCGGGCCATGCGCAGCGCCTCGTCGAGCGAGTAGCCCTGGTTGGCGTCGGCCCAGACATAGCCGCCCCGCGAGGCCGCGACCACCGCGTGCACGATGTCGGCGTCGCGCTCCTTGTGGTGGCCCACCTTGACCTTGAAACCGCGGAAGCCTTCGGCCAGCGCCGACTCGGTGATCTGCGCCGCTTCCTCCGGAGTCGCCGCCGAGACCAGCCGGGCGAGCGGGATCGAAGAGGCGCGCTTGGCTCCGATCCAGCTTTGCAGGTTGATGCCCAGGCGCTTGCCGATCAGGTCGTGCAGCGCGAGGTCGAGCGCGCACTTGGCGATCGGCTGGCCGGGATCCATCCCCACGGCGAGTTCGAGGTTCATCTTCGCGTGCAGCCCGGCGACGTCGAAGACGTCGTGCCCGATCAGCGCAGGCGCGAGGTACTGGCGGATGGAACTCACGCAGGACTCCAGCGTTTCGGCGGACCAGCGCCGCGACGGCCCCGCCTCGCCCCAGCCGACCGTGCCGTCGCTGTCCGTCATCTTCACCACCGCGACGCGCTTGCCCTCGTCCAGCGTGCGCGATGGGCCGCGCGACAGCGTCAGCACCGCCTTCATCGGCAGGCGGACGGGAAAGACCTCGATGGATGCGATTTTCATGCGGTGCTAGCGGTAGTTCAGGAACACGGGGCTGCCCCAGGCGATGTGGCCGTTCTTCTGCCGCACGCGCAGGTACACATGCGAGCGTGAGGCCGGCACGGGGAGCGTGCAGCGCCCCTGCAGCGACGAGGCCGCCAGCGGCAGCAGGCGGTGCCACTGGTAGCCCTCCTTCGGGAAGCCGCCGGTGAAGAGGTTGTGCGATCCGGTGTACAGGTCGGCCAGACGCGTCGACGAACGCTGCTGCGCGGGCTCGGTGAGCGCCAGGTGCAGGACCGACTCCGGGCCGGCCTGCATTTCCAGCACGACGCTCTGGTTCGGGTTCTCGCGGTAGGCGTCCTGGCGGGCCGTGTACGAACGGATCGCCAGGCCGTTGTCCCCGCGCGTGGCGAATCGATGGCGGCGCTGCTCGTCGAACGGCATCGACTGCAGGCAGGGGAAGTGGCGCAGGATGCGGCCGCCTTCCAGCGTGACGTCCATCTGCCAGTCGCAGATGCGGTCCAGCGCCAGCGCGCCCCAGGGTCCCCAGCCCCACTCCAGCCGCACCTGCAGCGGGGCCGCGAAGCCGCTCTCTGCAGGCACCACGTCGCTGGCGTAGGCGCGGTGCACGACGTGGCCGTCCTGGATCACTTCGACCACGTCGAGTTCGTCGCGGCCCTGCACGCTGAAAGCGATTTCCACGCTGCTGCCGGCATCGAGGGTCGAACCCATGGGCGTGCCATCCACGGTGAAATCGACCTCGATGCGATCCCCGGTGAGCGCATACGTGCGCCGGGCGCGGATGGCCTCGAAGATGCCTGCGCGCGTGAAGTCGGTGACCAGCGCCGCCATCAGACCTTCGCCATAGGCGCCCGGAAAACCCGCGTGGTCGTCGGACGAGCCGACGAAGCCGAAGCGCAGCCCCGCCTTCAGGCCCGCCGCGGCGGTGTTGGAGGTCTGCCGCCCGCCCATCGAGTGCGAGAAGTACGTGAGCGGCCCGCGATCGTCCTCGCCGTTCCCATGCTCGGAATAGATCTCCACCACCGGCGTGCACTCCTCGCAGAAGGCTTCCCAGTTCACGCCCCGGTGCCCGCTGGGATAGGCGAGGTGGTGCGGGATCATCAGGGCCTGCTCTTCGCGGCAGAAACGCCGCAGCGCGTGCGGGTCCGACGTGTAGTGCAGCGGCCGGTGATCCTGCGGGAACACCACGCACTGGTCGCCCCACTGCGACGAATGCCACTCGAAACCGAGGAAGGCGCAGAAGGCGCCGTCGCGGTTGCCGTCGGCGATGACCTGCTG
>DATAGN010000110.1:0-1722 GCA_036263715.1 Ramlibacter sp. | reverse complement strand
GGTCGCCTTCGGCCGTGTACGCCCAGCAATGGGCGGACAGCTGCTCGAAAGTGATCTTCTTGTCGGCCAGGTCGGCCTGGCTGGCGAATGCTTTGCTCATGGGGATTCCTGCGGGACGTTGCCGGCGATTTTATCTACCGTAACGCATTACGCATTGTTGAACGGGCGGAACCCTCCAGCCAGCGTGCCGCCGCTTCGACGATGCGATCGACGTGCAAGGTGGCGTCCGCCACGTGCACGCGCGGCTCGCCCGCCGGGTCCTCCAGGGTGCTGAACTGGCTGGCCACCAGGCTGGGCGGGTAGAAGTGGTCGGTGCGCGCCGCCACCCGCTCGAGCGCCTGGTGCGCCGACAGCGACAGGTGCACGAAGTGCAGTTCGGGAACCGCGTTGCGCAGCACCTCGCGGTAGGAGCGGCGCAGGGCCGAACAGGTCAGCACCGCGCCTGCCGGCAAGGCGCGCAACTGGCGCCCGAGCTCCTGCAGCCACTCGGCACGGTCCTCGTCGGTCAGGGCGATGCCGTCGCGCATCTTCTGGATGTTGCTCGGCGGATGGAAGTTGTCGCCCTCCACCAGCGGCAGGGCCAGCCGCGACCGCAGTTCGGCGCCGACCACGGACTTGCCGCAGCCGGCGACTCCCATGATCACGACGTGCAGCGGCCGGCGCTCGGGCGGTTCGGAAGGCATGGCGGCGATTATGGGTCGCCGCTGCCTGGCCGCGGGGCGTCAGCTGGTGGCGCCGTGCGCCCGGCGGCCGGCGACACCGCGGCTGCCGCCCCCCGCCACTTGCCAGGCCAGGCGCGCGACACCCGCGGCCAACTGCCCGGCGGCGCGCAGGGCCAGGCCGAGCGCCATGCGCAGGTCGGCGAGCGGTTGCACCACGCCCGACAGGTTGAAGCGCTGGCGGGCCTGGGCGGCCGCCGGTGCCGTCGCGAACACCGGATCCCACGCGAAGTACGAAGCGCCGGTGCTGTTCCAGGCTTCGATCACCACGTGCTGGCCGGCGCGCAGGTACATGGACCGGCCGACTTCCAGCAGGTGGTCGCCGCTGTCGTGCGGCGTCCGTCCGTGCGGGCCATCGACCGTGGCCCAGACCCGCCCGTGCGCCACGCGCAGGATGCCGTCGGTGGTCGGGCGCAGCGTGATCGCGCGGCCACGGGCCAGCTTCCACGTGCCCGGCAGGGCGGTGGCGGGTGCGGACTGCAGCAGTTGCGTGATGGCACGGGCGGTCATGGCGTTCTCCTGGATGCTGCTGGTGCAGCGATGGCTTTTCGGAATCAGATGATCTTTCACGCCCGCTTGGCGGTCCAATGAAATCCGGCTACGCTATTGATTCCAGAACCGCATCAATCCCGATTCCAGCCATGCAGCATTCGCAGACCCACCTGCGCACCCGGCCGATCTCGGCCGGCCACCTGCGCGCGTTCGAGGCCGTGGCCCGCCACCTGAATTTCCGCGCCGCAGCGGAGGAGATGGCGCTCACGCAGTCCGCGGTGAGCCGGCAGATCCAGTCGCTGGAAGAAGAAGTCGGCGTGAGCCTGTTCCTGCGGCACACGCGCGCCGTCGAATTGACCAGCGCCGGTGCGCAACTGCTCATGGCGGTGTCGCAGTCGCTGCCGCGGATCGACGGCGCCGTGCGGCAGATCCGGCAGAGCGCCGGCCGTCGCACGGTGGCGCTGACCACCTTCGCTTCGTTCGCCTCGATGTGGCTGATCCCGCGGCTGGA
>DATAGN010000109.1:0-2560 GCA_036263715.1 Ramlibacter sp. | reverse complement strand
CACCATGAAGTCCTGGATGTCGACGCGCCGTCCCGCGTGGGCCCCGCCACCGAAGATCTGGACCTGCGGCAGGGGCAGCTGCACGGGCCGGCCCTGGGCCAGGTAGTGCCACAGGGGCTGGCGCGCCTGCGCCGCGGCGGCGTGCAGCACCGCGAGCGAAGTCGCGGTGAGTGCGTTGCCGCCCAGGCGCGACTTGTTGGGGGTGCCGTCGAGGGCGATCAATGCTGCATCGATCCCGGCCTGGTCCGCCGCGTCACGCCCTGCCAGTGCCGGTGCGATCTCGCGCGCGATCCCGCGCAGCGCCTGCTGCACGTCCAGGCCGCGGAAGCGCTCGCCGCCGTCGCGCAGTTCGACCGCCTCGCGCGTGCCGCGTGATGCGCCTGCCGGCGCCATGCCGATGCCGCTGGTGCCATCGGCGTTGATCACTTCCACTTCGATCGTCGGGCGGCCGCGCGAATCCCAGATGCGGCGGGCGGTCAGGCTTTGGATGGTCATGCGATGAAGGCGCGGGCCCAGCGGGCGGTGACTTGGGACAGGGAGGAGGGCGCGTCCTGCAGCAGCGCGATGGCGGCAGCGCGCACGGCGATGCGTTGCGGCTCTTCGAGGTATTCGACCGGGGACTTGCCGTCGATGCGGGCGAGCGCCAGGCCGGGCAGCAGGGTTGCCACCCGGGATTCCAGTTCGAAGCGCGGCTCCCACCCCACGTGCCGGAAGTAGGCGTCGGCGAAGGGGTCGAAGCTGGCGAGCAAGGCCTTGCCGTGCGCGGGCAGGTGCGCGGTCTTGAGCAGGAAGTGATTCAGGCAGAACGCGACGTCGAAGGCCGGGTCGCCGAACCACGCGCACTCCGCATCCAGCAGCACGGGCCCGGCGGGGCCGACCAGGATGTTCTTGGGGCTCACGTCGCCGTGCACGAGCACGCGGCGCATGGCGGCAGTGCGTTCGACCAGCCGATGCAGCTGGTCGGCCAGCGCCGAGTGCACGCTGGCCGTTTCCACCAGGTAGGGCTCCAGGCGGATCGCGTGGAAGTTCGCGTCCGTGGCAAAGCGGCGCGCGAGTTCGGCGTCGTCCGCGGTGGCCGCATGGATGCGCCCGAGCACGTCGCCCACCGAGCGGGCGACGGCCGCATCCACCTCGCCCGCGAGCAGCTGAACTTTCCAGTTGCGGTACTCGGGCCCGAGGAACTCCATGACGAAGCTCTTGCTGGCGTCGTCGCGTCCGAGCACGCGCGGCACGTGTCCGGGCACGATGCGCGCCACAGTCTGCAGGTAATCGATTTCCGAGAAGACGCGTTCGACCGGAACCTTCCAGACCTTCGCCACCTTCAGCTGCGGCAGCGCCTGCTTGACGCAGTAGCTGCCCCCGGCGAGGTCCACGCGGTAGATGCCCGAGGAGACGCCGCCGGTGAGCGCCGTCGCGCGGACCACCTCGTGCGGCAGCGCGAGTCCGAGCGCGACGAAGATGCGCTGCATCGCCTGCGGTTCCTGCGCGAGATCGACGTCCGCCATGCGTCGATTATGGGTCTTCCTCCATTCCGCTCTTCGTTTAGCATCCTTCCACCTCCAGGAGTCACGCATGACCGCCACCCCTTGCTTGAAAGTCGCCGTCATGGGCGCCGGCGCCGTCGGCTGCTACTTCGGCGGCATGCTGGCGCGTGCCGGCCACGACGTCACCTTCATTGCCCGGCCGCAGCACGTGGAGGCGATCACGCGCGATGGCCTGCGCATGGAGACGAAGACCTTCGACGAACACGTGCGGCTGAAAGCCGTCACGGGTCCGGAAGGTGCGCGCGATGCCGACCTGGTGCTCTTCTGCGTCAAGTCCATGGACACGGAGTCCGCCGGTCGGCAGCTGCGGCCCATGCTGCGTCCGGACACCCTGGTGCTGTGCCTGCAGAACGGCGTCGACAACGCCGACCGGCTGCGCGGCGTGCTGCCGGAGCACGCGGTCGCGGCCGCCGTCGTGTATGTCGCCACGGAAATGGCCGGACCCGGTCACCTGAAGCATCACGGCCGCGGCGAGTTGGTGATCGAACCCTCGGCGGCAAGCGAGCGCGTGGCGCAGGCGCTGCGCGCGGCCGGCGTGCCGACCGACATCTCCGACAACGTGCGCGGGGCCTTGTGGCTCAAGCTGATCATCAACTGCGCGTACAACGCGATCTCCGCCATTGCGCAGAAGCCGTATGGCGAGAACGTGAAGGGCGAGGGCATCTGGGACGTGATGCGGGATGTCGTCGATGAGTGCCTGGCCGTCGCCAGGGCCGATGGGGTGCAGGTGCCGGCGGACGCGCACGCCGTCACGCGCAAGCTGGTCGAGAGCATGCCGTCGCAGTACTCGTCCACCGCCCAGGACCTCGCCCGCGGCAAGCCCACGGAGATCGACTTCCTGAACGGCTATGTGGTGCGCCGGGGCGAGGCGCACGGTATCGCCACGCCCGCCAACCGCGTGTTGTGGGCGCTGGTGAAGCTGGTGGAGAAGAAGGCGGATTGATCGCGTCGGGGTTCGGCTTCGCGCTCACCCCGACCTACGAAGTCGGCCCCTGTAGGTCGGGGGTGAGCGCGCA
>DATAGN010000108.1:0-5400 GCA_036263715.1 Ramlibacter sp. | reverse complement strand
CCGCCCGCCTCCACCGGCTTCGCGTGGACCAGGATCACCGCCAGCGTGCAGGGCTCGGTGCCGCGGTTCACCCAGTTGTGGACGGTGCCGCGCTGCACCATCACGTCGCCGGCTTTCAGGTGCACCTCCTCGCCTTCGTCGAGTTCCATGTCGATCTCGCCCGCCATGACCACCAGGTAGTCGATGGAGTCGGTGCGGTGCACGCGCTGCGCGACGCCCGGCAGGAAATGCAGGATGCGGAACACGGTGCCGTTCTCGATCATCGTGAAGCGGCCCGGCCGCGCACCCTTGTCGTCCTGCCCGGAGTTGTCGGCCGGGGTCGTGTCGGTGGTCCAGATGTTGCGCAGCCAGCCGTTCGGCCGCCCTTCGACGAAGTCGGTGCAGACCTCGTCGATCTTGACGATGGCCTTGCCGTTGGCGTCGTGGCCGGTGACGACGCGGCGCACGCGCGGAGGATTCGCCATGGTCATTGCGCCTTGATCTTCGCGTCGCGGATGACGCCGCCCCACTTGTTCACCTCGGACTTGATGTACGCCGAGAATTCCTCGGCCGTTCCGCCCCCGAGTTCGTAGCCCAGTTCGCGCGCATCCTGCTGGAACGCCGCCGACTGCATCACGCCGGCGATGTCGGCCTGCAGCTTGACCACCGTCTCGCGCGGCGTTCCCGCCGGCACGAAGAGGCCGTTCCAGCCGTGCGCTTCGACGCCGGGCAGTCCGGCTTCCGCCAGCGTCGGCACGTCCGGCAGCAGCGGGATGCGCTTGGACCCCGCGACACCCAGCGCGACCAGCTTGCCGGAGCGGATCAACTGCGTCACCACCACGGGTGCGAGGAAGGCGGTCTTCACGTGCCCGGCCAGCAGGTCGGGCATCTCGGCGCCGATCGCCTTGTACGGCACCTCCTGCACCTTGAGCCCGGCCACCATGTTGATCTTGGTCCCGAGCAGCTGGGTCACGGAGCCGGTGCCGCCGGACGCGAACGTCAGCGCCGCGGGGTTCGCCTTGGCCATGGCGATGTACTCGCGCAAGGTCTTCGGGCCGACGCCGGGGTTGACCACCATCACCAGCGGCGAGCTGGTGAGCATGGTGATCGGCACCAGCGCCTCGTTCAGGCGGCAGCACGGGTCGTTCAAGAGCACGTCGTTGAGCGAGTTGTTGATGTTGGCGTGGAACAGCGTGTAGCCATCGGGCGCCGCACGCGCCGCCTCGCGCGCGCCGATCGCGCTGTTGCCGCCCGGCTTGTTGTCCACCACCACCGGCTGGCCCCACCGCGCCGCCAGCCCCTCGGCGAGCTTGCGCGCGAACACGTCCACGGCGCTGCCCGGCCCCGCCGGCTCGATGATCCGCACCGTCTTGGCCGGGAAGGCCTGGCCTGACGCAGTGGCAGCGAAAGCGCCCAGCAGGGCGCCCAGCCAGAACAGCCGCTTGATCTTCATCTTGTCTCCTTGGCGAATGAATGGGCGGGGTGGCGCCCCGCGACGACGTTGTCCATGAAGCGCGCGAGCACGTCCGCGAGTTCGTCCTCGTACGGTGCCCAGGCCGAGAAGGGCAGCAGCGGAACGTCCTCGTCCTCGAGCGGCAGCCGGTGCAGCACGCTGCCTTCGATGAGCCTGGCGGCGGCGACGCCGTTCACGGACGAATGGGTGTTGTCGTTGCCCGGCACCACCAGGGTGGGCACGCGGATGGAGCGCAGCGCCTCCTCCGCCATGCCGAGCACTGGCGCGCGCGGGCCTTGCAGGAAGATGTCCAGCCAGTGCTGCATCACCGCGATGTACTGCTGCGGATCCATCGCCATCAGGCGCTCGCGATTGCGCGGGTTGGCGGCGATGCGCTCCTGGTACTGCTCGGTGGCGCAGACCGCCGCCATCCCGCCTTCCTTCGCGGCCCGGATGAACTGTCCGTAGTACATCTCGGGCAGCCGTCCCGCGGCGAACGCGCCACCGGTGATGCGCATCAGCAGCAACCCGCGTACGGCCTCGGGGTGGCGCAGGTACGTCAACATGGACAGCCGTGCGCCCGACGAGGTGCCGCCGACGAAGGCGGACGCCGCACCCAGGTGCCGCAGCAGCAGCACCAGGTCATCGGCCCAGATCTCCTCTTCGCCGTCCTCGCCCTCGATCCGCACGTCCGACGCGCCGGTGTTGCGGCGGTCGTGCAGCAGCACGCGGAATCCCTTGCCCGCCAGCTTCTGCGCCAGCGGGAGGAACTCGGCGAAGCCGCGCCGGCCGCCGGTGACCAGCGCAACCCACGGGCCTGCTTCGCCGCGGACTTCGTAATGGATGTCGACGCCGCGGATGTTCTGGACGGGCATCGCCCAGTCTAGGCAGCATCCCGCGGGCGGCGGCAGTGGGGCTTACACCGAGAGCACGTTCAGAACAGCAGCGCGACCACGAAGATGCCGATCATCATGAACGCCAGCACGAACTTGGCCAGCATGCCTGCCATCAAGCCGATCCAGGTGGCGATGCCGACCTTGATCGCCTGTCCATGGTTGCGGCGGGCGATGAACTCGCCGGCGGCGGCGCCCACCAGCGGCATGAAGAACACGCCGACCAGGCCCATGAAGATGCCCGCCACCGTTCCGACCGCCGCGCCGATCACCGCCTGCCGGCTCGCGCCGGCGCGCTTCGCCCCGAGCAGCGCCGACACGTAATCCATCAGCCAGGCGAGCACCGCCAGCACCGTGATCGCGGCCACCGCCAGCCAGCCGACGCGGGTGAAGTCGTCGATCCACGCGCCGAGCACGATGCCGGCGAGGACCAGGATGGTCCCGGGCAGCGCGGGCAGCACGATGCCGGCCAGGCCGATGGCGATGAGCGCCACGCTGAGGGTCCACAGGAGGGTATCGGTCACGCGGTCCTTTCGGGCTGGAGAGTGGCGGACTCTACCGCGCCAAGCGCGCGTCAGGTTGCGCCGCCCGGTGTCGCTACACTGCGCCCTTTCCCTGCGCACCTCTTGAAGATCTTCTACGGCTGGCGCATGTCCGCGGCGGGCGCCGGCATCCTCTTCCTGCATTCCGCCCTGCTGATCCAGGCGTTCGGCGCCTACGTGGCCGTGCTGTCGGAGCAGAACGGCTGGAGCAAGACCGCGCTGGCGGGCGGTGCCGCGCTGCAGTCGCTCGAAGGCGCGCTGCTCGGCCCGGTGCTCGGCTGGCTGGTGGACCGGTTCGGTCCCCGCCTGCTGGTACAGGGCGGCATCGTGCTGCTCTCGCTCGGTTTCTTCCTGCTCAGCGCGATCGATTCCCTCGTCGACTTCTACGTCGCGGTGGCGGTGATCTCGGTGGGCACCAGCCTTTCGGGCTACTTTCCGTTCTCGGTGGCGCTCGTGCACTGGTTCGAGCGGCGGCGCGCCCGCGCCCTATCGATCATGGGCCTGGGCCTCGCCTTCGGCGGCATCGCCGTTCCTGCCGTGGGCTGGGCGATGCAGGCCTACGGCTGGCGCCAGACGGCCTGGGTCTCCGGCGTGATCACGCTGGTGCTCGGGCTGCCGATGGCACGCGTGGTGCGCCGCAATCCGGCGGAGATCGGCGAGACCATGGACGGCCTGCCGCCGGCGCCACCGGCCGAGCCCACCCTCGGCGGCACCGTGCGCGCGCCGCAGCGCTCCTTCACCGCGGCCGAGGCGCTGCGCACCCGCGCGTTCTGGCTGCTGGGCGTGGGCCACGCGCTGGCGCTGCTGGTGGTGACCGCCGTGAACGTGCATGCCATCTCGCACATGAAGGAGGGCCTCGGCTACACGCTGCCGCAGGCGTCCTTCGTGATCACGCTCATGACGCTGTCGCAGGCGGGCGGGGTCCTGCTCGGCGCCGCGATGGGCGACCGCTGGAACAAGCGCCGCGTCGCCGCGGGCTGCATGCTGGCGCATGCCATCGGACTGCTGATGCTCACGTTCGCGGTCCATCCGCTGATGCTGGGCGGGTTCGCCATCTTCCACGGGGTCGCCTGGGGACTGCGCGGTCCCTTCATGCAGGCGCTGCGCGCCGACTATTTCGGAGTGCAGGCGATCGGAATGATCCTCGGCCTCTCGGCGATCCTGATCGCCGTCGGCCAGGTCGCCGGCCCGATGGTCGCTGGCGCGCTGGCGGACCTGACCGGCAATTACCGCGTCGGCTTCACGGTGCTGGCGCTCGTCGCCGGCACCGGATCCCTGTTCTTCCTGGTGGCCCGCAAGCCAACCTGAGCCATGGGACGAACGCAGGCGATGGAGCGCCGCCACTCAGGCCGGGTTCCTACAGCCGTGCCGGTGCGAGCAAGGAATGCTTGGGCTGACAACCCGAACAACGGAGTCTCCATGCATCCCATCCAGCACACCGCGCTCGCCGCGCTGCTCGCGGCCGTCGCCGCCGGACCCGCGCTCGCCGGCGACAAGGGGCACGGCAAGCACGGCGGCAAGCACGCCGACAAGCACCACGTCGAGAAGCATGGCGGCCGCCACGCCCGCCAAGACGACGGACATCGCGACCGACATGCCTACGACGACGACCGCGACCATCGCCGCGCCGGCTGCCCGCCGGGACTGGCGAAGAAGCACAACGGCTGCATGCCTCCTGGCCAGGCGAAGAAGCTGGCCGTGGGCCATCCGCTGCCGCCCGGTGCGGTGTACACGATCCCGAGGCACGTGCGCACCCAGCTGCCGCCGCCCCCGGCCGGCTACCGCTACGCCGTGGTGAACAACCAGGTGGTGCTGGTCTCCGGCGGCAACCTGGTGGTGAACATCGTGATGAACCTGCTCGGCTGATGCAGGGGTCCGACCTGATGCGGCGCCGGCTGCTCGGCGCCGCGGGCGCCAGCCTGCTGCTGCCCGGCTGTTCCGCGCTCGGTGCGCTGGATGCGCTGGTCCCCAGGGACAGCTACGAAGGGCGGCCTGGCCTCGCCTACGGCGACCTGCCGCGCCAGAAGCTCGATGCCTACCTGCCGCTGCAACGCTCGGCCGCCACCCCGCTGGTGGTGTTCTTCTACGGCGGAACCTGGACGACCGGCAACCGGGGCGACTACCGCTTCGTGGGCGAAGCGCTGGCCAGCCAGGGCATCGGCCTGCTGGTCGCCGACTACCGCCTCAGTCCCGCGGTGCGCTGGAACGATATCGTCGACGACTGCGCGCGCGCGGCGGCCTGGGGGCGCGACAACGCGGCCCGCCTCGGCTGCTCGCGCGAACACCTCTTCCTGATGGGCCACAGTGCCGGCGCGTACAACGCCGCCATGCTGGCCCTCGATGCGCGCTGGCTGCAGCGCCATGGCATGCAGCCGCGGGAGCTGGCCGGATGGATCGGCATCGCCGGACCCTACGACTTCCTGCCCATCTCCGATGCGGCCAGCCGCTTGGCGTTCGACTGGCCGAACACGCCGGCCGACAGCCAGCCGATCGTGCACGTCTCGCCCGGCGACCCGCGCGCCCTGCTGCTCGC
>DATAGN010000107.1:0-16356 GCA_036263715.1 Ramlibacter sp. | reverse complement strand
ATGCTCGCGCACGAGCTGCGCAACCCGCTGGCGCCGATCCGCAACGCGGTGACGATCATGCAGCTGGAGTCGCTGGCCAGCCCCGTGCTGCGCAACTGCCGCGACGTGATCGACCGGCAGCTGACGCACATCACGCGCTTGGTCGATGACCTGCTGGATGTCGGGCGGCTGACCACCG
The DNA here is from genome assembly GCA_036263715.1 of Ramlibacter sp. Classification (GTDB taxonomy): domain Bacteria; phylum Pseudomonadota; class Gammaproteobacteria; order Burkholderiales; family Burkholderiaceae_C; genus Ramlibacter. Next base: position 16,178 of record DATAGN010000107.1, on the reverse strand, counting down.
GCAAGATCACGCTGCGGCGCGAACTGCTGCGGCTGTCCGACGTGGTGGCACGCAGCGTCGAGATCGCGCGGCCGCTGATCACCGCGCGCCGCCACACCTTCACCATCGAGCAGCCCGACGAGCCCCTGCACGTCAACGGCGACGCGACGCGCCTGTCGCAGGTGCTGCAGAACCTGCTGGTGAACGCGGCCAAGTACACGCCGGAGGGCGGCCGCATCCTGCTGCGCGTGCATTCGGTCGACAACTTCGCCTACCTCACGGTCATCGACAACGGCCGCGGCCTGGCGCCGGAACACCTGCACACCATCTTCCAGCTGTTCGTGCAGGCCGAGACCGGCACCTCCTCGCCGAGCGAAAGCGGCCTCGGCATCGGCCTGACGCTGGCGCGCTCGCTCACCGAAATGCACGGCGGCAGCATCGACGCGGCCAGCCCCGGGCTCGGGCAGGGCAGCACCTTCACCGTGCGCCTGCCGCTGGCGCACGGCGCCGGGACCACCGAGGACGAGACCCCGCAGGACGGGGCCCACGCGAGCGGCCTGCGCGTGCTGGTGATCGACGACAACCGCGACTCCGCCGACAGCGCCAGCGACGTGCTGCGCCTGCTGGGCAACTTGGTGGAGACCGCCTACGACGGCGAAACCGGCGTGAAGATCGCGCGGCATTTCAAGCCGCACATGATCCTGCTGGACCTGGCGATGCCGGGCATGGATGGCTTCGAAGTGCGTCGTCGCCTGCAGGAAGGCGCCTCCGGCGACAGCCCCTTCCTGGTCGCCATGACCGGCTTCGGCAATGAGGACGACAAGAAGCGCACCCGCAGTGCCGGCTTCGACGCGCACCTCACCAAGCCGGTGGAGCTCGATGCGCTGGTCACGCTTCTCAACGACACGCGCACCCGCTCCGGCCTGCCCACCCGCGCCCGCTAGGGACGATGCCCGGACTCAGTCGACGTGGTGGCGCTGCACGCGTTCGGACACGCGCTGGCGCAGCCGCAGGCGCGCGGCATCGGTCAGCATCCGCCCCGCCCAGCGGTACACGTTGAATTCGTGCACGGTGCTGCGCAGGCTGGCCATGCGCTCGCGCTGCTCCGCCGCCGGCATGGTCAGGGCCTGGTGCAAGGCGTCGGCGGTCTCCTCCACGTGGTACGGGTTCACCACCAGCGCCTCGGGCATCTCGCGCGCGGCGCCGGCAAAGCGGCTGAGGACCAGCACGCCCTGCTCGTCGTCGCGGGCGGCGACGAATTCCTTGCACACCAGGTTCATGCCGTCGTGCAGGCTCGTGACCATGCAGGCGTCCGCGGCCCGGTACAGGCGCATCACCTCGTCGTGGTCGTGGTGCTGCGCCAGCAGCCGGATCACCGGCGCTTCCGGTCGCCCGAAGCGCGCGTTGATGCGCTCGGTGGTGCGCTGGATGCGCTCCTGGAAGGACCGGTACTCCTCCAGCGCGCCGCGCGAGGGCGCCGCCACCTGCACGAAGGTGAAGCGCTCCCGCCAGTCCGGATACTTCTCCAGCATGCGCTCCACCGCATTCAGGCGCTCCAGGATGCCCTTGGTGTAGTCGAAGCGGTCCACGCCCACGGCGATGGAGTGCGCGTCGGGGATGCCCAGGCGCGCCCGCAGGTCCATGCGGCACTGCGCCGGCGCGGGCCAGGTGCGCTGCTCCTCGGCCGCCGGCCATTCGATCGAGATCGGGTAGCTCTCGACCAGCGTCTCGTCGCCGCCGAAGGTGATGGTGGAGTGCTCGTGCTCGATGCGCGCCTCCAGGTAGCGGTCCACCGTCTCGATGAAGTTCTTGCAGTGGAAGCGCGTGTGGAAGCCCAGGATGGTGCTGCCCAGCATGCCTTCGAGGATCTCGCTGCGCCACGGGCAGATGCCGAACGATTCCGGGTTGGGCCACGGGATGTGCCAGAAGGTCAGGATGGTCGCGCGCGGCAGCCGGGCACGCACCAGGGCGGGCAGCAGCGCGAAGTGGTAGTCCTGCACCAGCACCACCGGGTCCTCGCTGCGCGCCTCGGCCACCACCGCGTCGGCAAACAGCTGGTTGACCTGGCGGTAGTGCTCCCAGTCCTGCTCGCGGAACACCGGCCGCACGTGGGCCACGTGGCACAGGGGCCAGAGGCCTTCGTTGGCGAAGCCGTAGTAGTAGCCCTGCTCCTGTTCCTCGGTGAGCCAGATGCGCCGCAGCAGGTATTCCTCTTCGCCGGGAGGCAGCGCCACGCGGTCGTGCCGGTCCACGGCCTGGCGATCGGCACTGCCGCTGCCGTGCGCGATCCAGGTGCCCGAGCAGGCGCGCATCACCGGCTCCACCGCGGTGACCAGGCCGCTGGCCGGCCGCTGCACGACGACCTTGCCGTCCTTGTGCTGGTGCAGGTAGGGCTCCCGGTTGGACACCACGATCACCTGGTCGCCGCGCAGCTGCGTGCGCAGCAGCGCCTGCAGGCGCTCGGCGTTCCACACGTCGCCCGGCCGCTGCACGCGGCGGTAGGCGTCCTCGAGGTCGCGCAGGCGCTGGCGCAGGTCGGCCGCGAGCGGCGCCAGTTCGGGCGACGGCGGCAGCATCGGCCGCACCAGGCCCTCGCCGCGCAACAGAGCCTGCGCGCCCGACACCCAGCCGCGCCAACTGAGCTGCGCCACGATCACGGTGACGAGCGCGATCGCCGCGCCCAGGCCACCGATCAGGATCACCAGGTACTTGCGCGTGTCCTGGCTGCGCCGCTCGATGAAGCTCAGGTCGTGCATCAGCACCAGGTTGCCGGTGGTCCCGGCCTCGGGCGTGGTGATCGGGTGGAAGCTCACGTGCACCGGCCCACCCTCGATCTGCATGTTCGCCTGCCGCGTCGAGGCGACGTCGCGCGCCGCGTCGCAACTGAGGTCGCGCGGAAAGCGCGCGGTGCGGCGCAGCACCTGTCCGGCGTTGGAGCACCAGCCGATGGCCACCAGGCGCTCGTCCTGCACCGCGCGGTCGAAGATGGCCTGCAGCTTGTGGCCGCGGGTTTCGGAATCGGTGAGCGAATCCGACAGCGCGGTGGCGACCAGCGAGCCGCGCATGTCCAGGTCGCGGGCGAACCAGCGCAGCGTGAGCTTGTCCATCAGCGGCACGGCGAGGTAGGCCGTGGCAGCCAGGATCAACACGAGCGGGACCAGGAAGCGCAGCTGGAGGCGGAAAGTCTTCATGAGCACGGCGCCCGGCAGGAGCGCCTTTCCTTCGGCCGAATGTAGCGCCGGGGCGTTGCTGCCGGGCGGCTGCTACGCGTCGTTACCGTGTGCGGCGCCGCTGCAGGAAGATCAGCGCCGCGCGATCGCCTGGCGGTACAGGCCTTCGACGCGCGGAATGTTCTCGGCCAGGCGCTTCGTGCGGTCGGGGCCGGTCGGGTGCGTGGACAGGAAGCCGGGTCCGCCACCACCACCGGCGGCACGGGTCATCTTCTCCCACAGCGTCACCGACGCATGCGGGTTGAAGCCGGCCCGCGCGCCGATCTCCAGGCCGACGAGGTCGGCCTCGATCTCGTCGTCGCGACTGAACTTCAGCGCGAGCAACTGCGTGCCGACGTTCGCGGCCACGTCACCGAGCTGGCCCAGCCCGAACAGCTGCGCGCCCAGCGACAGCAGCGCGCCGGTACCCTGGCTCTTGGCGATGCGCTCGCGCGCATGCTCGCGCAGGGCGTGCGCCATCTCATGGCCGATCACCATCGCCAGTTCGTCGTCACTCGCCTTCAGCTTTTCGACCAGGCCAATGAAGACGGCGATCTTGCCGCCGGGCATGCAGAAGGCGTTGACCGACTGGCTGCCGATGAGGTTGACCTCCCAGCGCCAGCCCTTGGCACGCTGGTTCCAGCGAGGCGCGTCGGCGATCAGGCGCGAAGAAATCGAGCGCAGCCGCTGCAACTGCGGATGGCTCTCCGGCGCGAGCGCCTTCTTCGAACGGGCCTCCTCCAGCAACTGGCCGTACTGCTGGGCGGACATCTTCTCGAGCTCGTCGGCAGGCACCAACGTGCGCAGCCGCGAGGACGACCCGACGTCGACCTGCGCGAGGACGGGTCCGGCGGCAAGGGCAGCGGCGGCGGAGAGAAAGCCGCGGCGGCCCCAGGCCGACGACTTCACAGCACAGAGTTGGCACATGCGCGAATAATAGGCACGAACCAGGATCGCCATGTCAGACCCAACCGCTACGACGGCCCAGAGCCCGCCTGCTCGTCCCACCTGGGGCGAGACCCTGCGCGTCTACACCGAGCCCACCACGCTGCGCATGCTGTTCCTCGGCTTCTCGGCGGGGCTGCCGCTGCTGCTGGTACTCGGCACGCTGCAATTCCGCCTGCGCGAGGCCGGCATCGACCGCACGACGATCGGCTTCCTGTCCTGGGTCGGTCTCGCGTACGGCGTGAAGTGGATCTGGGCGCCGCTCGTCGACCGCGTGCGCATCCCGCTCATGACGCGCTGGCTCGGACAGCGGCGCAGCTGGCTGCTGCTCGCGCAGCTCCTGATCATGGCGGGCCTGGTCGGCATGGCGACCGTCGATCCCAAGGCCGCGCTCGACCCGATCGTCTGGTTCGCGGTGATGGTGGCGTTCGCGTCGGCCACGCAGGACATCGCGCTGGATGCCTTCCGCATCGAGTCGTCCGGCACGGAGAAGCAAGGCGCCTTGGCGGCTGCCTACCAGACCGGCTATCGCCTCGCGATGATCTGGGCCGGCGCCGGCGTGCTGTGGATCGCGGCGCGCTCCGAGGTCTCGGCCGCCGACCTCTATGAGCACGCCGCCTGGCGCACCGCGTACCTGGTGATGGCCGGGTCGATGCTCGTCGGCGTGGCGACCGTGCTGCTCTCGCGCGAACCGAAGCCGCGCGACGCCGCGGCCGACCGCAACGAGCGCGCCGCGGTCGCCGAGGCCATGGTTCGCGACGGCCTGCGCTTCGCGTGGCCGCAGGCGCTGCTCTTCATCGTGCTGCTGGCCTTCCTGCAGGCGATGGTGCGTGCTTCCTTCGGCGCCATCACGCTGCCCGAGGTGGGCCTCTACCTGGTGTTCGGCGTCATCGCCGTGCTCGGCGTGCGCAAGCGCTGGGGCGTCGACAAGCCGATGCACTGGCGGGTGAGCCGTCCGCTCGCACCGGCCGTCGCGTGGCTGGAGGTGGTGATCGTCGAGCCGTTCGCGGATTTCTTCCGCCGCTACGGCTGGCACGCCGCGCTGATCCTGGCGCTGATCGCCGTCTACCGCATCAGCGACGTGGTGATGGGCATCATGGCCAACCCGTTCTACGTGGACATGGGCTTCACGAAGGACGAAGTCGCGGCGGTCAGCAAGGTGTTCGGCGTGATCATGACGCTGGTGGGCGCCTTCCTCGGTGGCATCCTGGCGCTGCGCATCGGCGTGATGCGCACGTTAATGCTGGGGGCCGTGCTCAGCGCCGCGAGCAACCTGCTGTTCGCCTGGCTGGCGGGCATCGGCCACAACGTGCAGGCGCTGGTGTTCGTCGTTTCGGCCGACAACCTCTCCAGCGGCATCGCATCGGCGGCCTTCGTCGCCTATCTTTCCAGCCTGACCAACGTGCAGTACTCGGCGACGCAGTACGCCCTGTTCAGTTCCTTGATGCTGTTGCTGCCCAAGTGGATCGCGGGCTTCTCGGGCAAGTACGTGGATGCCTTCGGCTACGCGAACTTTTTCGTCAGCACGGCCTTGCTCGGGGTGCCGGTGCTCTTCCTGGTGTGGCTGGCGACGCGGAATCTCACGACGCAGCCGACGCAGCGGCCCGGGGTGTTAGCGGACGATTGAAGGTGTCGGGGTTCGGCTGCGCGCTCACCCCGACCTACGGGAGAGCGTGTGGCGTAGGTCGGCGGCGAGCGCGCAGCCGAACCCCGACGCTCACCCGAGCCGCTTCGCCAGCTCCCCGCGCTGCACCTTCCCCAGCGCCGTCTTGGGCAACTCGGCGAGAAAGAACCAGCGCCGCGGCAGCTTGAAACGCGCGAGCCGCTGCGCGAGATGCGCGCGCAGCTCCTCCTCGTTCACGGGCCTGCGCACCACCACCGCCATCGCAACGACCTCGCCCCAACGCGCATCCGGCAAGCCGAAGGCCACGCACTCGGCCACCGCGGGATGCTCCGCCAACGCCTGCTCGACTTCGGCGGGATGGATGTTCTCGCCGCCCGAAATGACCAGGTCGCGCGCCCGGCCGACGATGCGATAGCTGCCATCCGCATCCTGCTGCGCGAGGTCGCCGGTGGCAAACCACCCGTCCTCGTCGCAGGCGGGCAGGTCGGGCCAGTAGCGTCGCACGATGTTCGGCCCGCGCAGCAGCAGCTCCGCGGCGTCGCCGTGGCGCTCGCCGAAGCGCGCCTCGACCTCCGGAGCCGGCCAGCCGCAGGAGCCGACATGGTCGAACGCATGCGCCGGCGTCAGGGCGACGGAGAACGGGCCCGTCTCGGTGGCCCCGTAGACATTGCACACCGGCACGCCGCGTGCATGGAACCCTTCGACGCAGGCCGGGGGAATCAGGCTCGACCCCGCCCAGACGGCGCGCAGCGAGCCGAGGTCCGTGTCCCGCCAGGCGGGATGCTCCAGCAGGGCCTTCATCGTCGCCGGGACCTGCAGCGTCAGCGTGGGACGGTCCTGCGCGATGCACGCGAGCGTCTCGCCAGGATGGAATCGGCCATGCAGGATCACGCGGGCCCCGGCATGCAAGGCGGGCAGCGTCTGGATGCACAGGCCGCCCACGTGGAAGAGCGGCAGCACGGTGAGCACCGTGTCCTGCGGCGTCATGGCCTGCACACGCGCGGCGATGCGCATGTTGGCGAGCAGGTTGGCCTGGGTGTGCACCGCCGCCTTGGGGCCGCCGGTGGTGCCCGAGGTGCAGACCAGCAGGGCGGGCGCTTGCCCCGACGCATGCAGCGGCGCCGGGGTGTCACTGTCACCGTCGAGCTCCTCCAGCGCATGCGCGGCGATGCCGCACGCGCGCGCCAGCTCGCCGGCCGCGGACGCCCACTCGTCGTCATGCACCAGGTGGCGCGGACTGCAGTCCTTGACGAGGCGCTGCCACTCGGCCGGAGCCAGCCGATAGTTCAGGGGCAGCAGGATGGCGCCGATGCGGGCCAGCCCCAGCAGCAGCGCGATCTGCGCCACATGGTTGCCGCCGAGCCAGGCTACGCGGTCGCCCGGTCGCACGCCCCAGCCGTGCCATGCGGTCGATGCCGCGCGTTGTGAGGCCGCGTGCAAGTCGCCGTAGCTCCACCATCTCGCCCCGAACCGCAGCGCCGGCGCGCGGGCGTCGTGGCTTAGCAGCAGCTGAGCTAGCGAGGGGACCGCAGGGGGTTTGGAGACGCCCATTTACCAAACTTTACTGGGGCTACAGCAGCGCGCGATGCACTGCTCCGACCATCTTTACATTGGCCCCGCCTCGGTGGCCTCAACAGTACCATTCTCCCCATGCAGCAACTCCTGATGATCGAAGACGACGCCCGCCTGGCCCACATGGTCAGCGAGTACCTCGAACGATCCGGATTCGGCGTCACCCATGCCATCGACGCGAGGGCCGGCCTGCAGATGCTGGAAGATCCGCCGACCGGCGCGGCTCCGGACCTCGTGGTGCTCGACCTGATGCTGCCCGACATCGACGGCCTGGAGGTCTGCCGCCGCGTGCGCTCGCTGCCGGGCGACACCGGCAAGGTGCCGGTGCTGATGCTCACCGCCAAGGGCGACCCGATGGACCGCATCGTCGGCCTCGAGCTGGGCGCCGACGACTACCTGCCCAAGCCCTTCGAACCGCGCGAGCTGCTGGCCCGCATCCGCGCCATCCTGCGCCGCCGCACCGACGGCACGCCGGCGCCGGCCAAGATGATGCGCTTCGGCTCGCTGGAGATCGACCGCGATGCCCGCGGCGTGACCGTGGCCGGCAAGCCTGCCGAGCTCACTTCGTACCAGTTCGACCTGCTGGTGGTGCTGGCCGAACGCGCGGGCCGCGTGCTGACGCGCGACCAGATCATGGAAGCGGTGCGCGGCCGCGAGCTGGAGGCGTTCGACCGCTCCATCGACGTGCACATGGGCCGCATCCGCGCCGCCATCGAGGCCGACCCCAAGAATCCCAAGCGCATCCTCACGGTGCGCGGCGTCGGCTACGTTTTCGCCAAGCAGCAGGATTGAGAATGCCGCGCGCATGAACGCCTGGAACGCCGGCTGGCGCTTTCCCCTGTACCTGCGCATCTGGCTCGCCGTGATCGTGGCGGTCGGGGCGATCACCATCGCCTTCGGCTGGCTCTGGCGCATGAACCAGGAGGAACAGCGGCTGCAGCAGCCGGCGCGCGAGGTGATCGTGCGCAACGAAGCGGGCGAGGTGATCGGCCAGAGCCGGGTGCGGCCCAACCGGGTGCCCGGCCAGGGCATCGAGTTTCCAGTCACCATGAAGGACGGGCGCAGCATCGTCGTGCAGATCCCGCCCCGGCAGCGCGGTCCCGGCGAAGGGCCGCCCGGCGGGCGCCCCTGGCTGCCGCGCGGGTCCACCGGCTTCCTCTGGATGCTGGGCATCGTCGCCATCGCGGTGGCCATCGGCAGCTATCCCATCGTGCGGCGGCTGACGATGCGGCTGGAAGACCTGCGGCGTGGCGTCGAGCGCTGGGGCGAGGGCGACCTGAGCGTGCGCGTCGCGGAGGACGGCAATGACGAGGTGGCCTTCCTGGCGCGGCGCTTCAACCACGCGGCCGAACGGGTGGATACGCTGGTGAAGTCGCACAAATCGCTGCTGGCCAATGCCTCGCACGAGCTGCGCTCGCCCCTCGCCCGCATCCGCATGGGGCTGGAGCTGATGCAGCCCGAGCCCGCGCCGCGCGCGCGGGACGAGATCCTGCGCAACCTGGCGGAGCTGGACCAGCTGATCGACGAGATCCTGCTGGCCAGCCGCCTGGATGCCCGGGAGACCGACATCGGCACCATGGAGACGGTGGACCTGACGGGCCTAGCCGCCGAGGAAAGCGCCCGGGCCGGCGCCGAACTGGACGCCGGGGCGAGCCAGCAGACGCTGGTGGTGCAGGGCGTGCCGCGGCTGCTGCGCCGGGCGCTGCGCAACCTGCTGGAAAACGCCCGGCGCTACAGCAGCGGCCCGGTGCTGGTGAAGCTGGCCACCGAAGGCAGCCGGGCGGAGATCCGCGTCTGCGACCAGGGGCCGGGCGTGCCGCCGGCGGAACGGGAGCGGATCTTCGAGCCGTTCTACCGCCTGCGCGGGGCCAGCGAGCGCGAAGGCAGCGTGGGCCTGGGGCTGGCGCTGGTGCGCTCGATCGCCGAGCGGCACCACGGAACGGCGCGCTGCGAGGAGAACCCGGGCGGGGGCGCCTGCTTCGTCCTGACACTGCCTCATCGGCAAACGTAACCGGCCGTAAAAAGCTTCCGCGCCCTCTCCCCAAGGCCGAAAAAAGTCACGAAGATGGCCCCCTCGCCGACGCGAGGGCCACGGAGGCCGCTCTCCACCGAAAGGAGGATGGACGCCGCCGCAGGGATGACTAAAGTCACACCCAAGGTCCCGACGACGTCGGCACCCGGTTTCCAAGTCTCCCAACGACGTCCTTCCAAGGACTTGATACAGCCACCGAAAGGTGGCTGTTTTTTTTCATTCACTCCAAAAAAGCCTGCTGGCTTTTTTGGAGTGGTAGCTTGGATCAGTGTGAAGAAGCCGGAGTGAATCCGCTTCTTCACAAGGGCGACCGGCTGCGCGATGCGCATCCGGTCCGGGGCCGCTAGCGGAGCGGACCACCCGTCGAACCTACCCGTTGCACGCGTCGTAGTGCGGGGCGGCGGTGCCGCCCCTCCTCGGCGCAGGCGTGTACGCGACGTGCTACCGGTCGTCCCGCGACGATCGTCCTATCTTTCCCGGATGCTTTCCTGGCCGGCTTTGACGATGGGGGAGAGCAGGTACTCGATCACGCGCCGCTTGCCGGTCTTGATCTCGGCGGTCAGGTTCATCCCCGGCACCAGGTTGACCAGCTTGCCATCCACGTTGATGCGGCTGTCGGCCAGCTCCAGCGTCGCGGGGAAGATCGCGCCGCGCTTTTCGTCGTTCACCGCATCGGCCGTCACCCAGCGGACCTTCGCGCCCACCGTGCCGTAACGCGTGAAGTTGAAGGTCTCCAGCTTGATGGCGGCTTCCTGGCCCGGATGGACAAAACCGATGTCCTTGTTGTCCAGGGCGACTTCGGCGGTGATCTGCGCGCCGGCAGGCACCACGATCATCAGGACCTGGGCCTCGGTGACCACGCCGCCCGCGGTGTGGACGGCCAGTTGCTGCACGACGCCGTCCACCGGCGCGGCGAGGCTCGTGAGCCGCTCGCGCATGCTGGCCTTGGCATGTTCCTGCGTGGCCGCCTGCCGCTTCAGGTCCGCCTGCGCCTCGCGCTCGTGCAACGCGCGGCGCACTTCCGCCAGGTAGGCAAAGCGCGCGTTCTCGGTTTCGCGCAGCACGGCGTTGGTCTCGGCGAGGCGGGCGCGCTGCGTCGCCAGGTCGCGCTCCAGCTCGATGCGCTCGCGCATGCGATCCTGGCCGGCATGGCTGGCCATGAAGCCCTGTTCGGCCAGCCGGCTGAAGTCGTCCTCGCGCTTCTTGGCCAGCGGCACCGTGGTCTCCAGCTTCGCCACCATTTCCCTGACTGTGGCGATCTCCGCCTGCCGCCGGCTGGTTTCGGCATCCAGCTTGGCGAGCTTGGCCGTGATGTCGCTCCACTCCGCGAGCATCTGCGCCTGCGCGGACGCCTTCTCCGCTTCGGTCCATGCGGCAGGGATTTCCCGCGCAAGGCGGGCCTGCAGCTCGCCGGCCGGCGCCAGGCCGCGTCGCTGCAGCGCCTGCAGCAGTGTGCGTGCGCGCAGCACGTCCGACTGGCTCGCCTTGAGCTGGTCGTCCACGGTGGTCTTGTCCGCGGTGGCGGAAGTCGGGTCCAGTTCCACCAGCGGCTGGCCGGCGCGCACGCGCTCGCCGTCGCGCACCAGCACGCGCTTGACGATGCTGCGCTCCAGCGGCTGGATGACCTTGGTGCGCTCGCTCACGACGACCCGCCCGGGTGCGACCGCCACGATGTCGACGTGGCCGAAGAACGACCACAACAGCGCCGCGCTGAACAGGATCATCAACGCATAGGCGAGCCGCCGCGGTGCCGGGTGCACCGGCGTGTCCTGCAGGCTCAGTGCGGCCGGCAGGAAGGCGGCTTCATCGGCCAGGCGGCTGGGTCCGGCCAGCTGGTGCCGGGCCTGCCATGCGGCACGGAACACCGCGCCGTAGCGCGCGAGCAGTTCTCGCGCGGGGTGCCGGGGCTGCGCCTGCACCGGTGCGTCGTTGACGGCTTCGGTCATGCGCCTGCTCCTTGCGGCTGGCTGCCGTCCTGCATGCGCCAGAGATGCGCATACAGGCCTTGCGGCCTTTGCAGCAGCGCGTCGTGGCTGCCTGCTTCGACGATCTTGCCCTTGTCGAGGACGATGATCCTGTTGGCGTGGCGCACTGCGGAGAGGCGGTGCGCGATGATCAGCACGGTGCGTCCCTGGCAGATGTGGGCCATGTTGCGCTGGATGATCGCCTCGCTCTCGTAGTCCAGCGCACTCGTCGCTTCGTCGAGGATCAGGATGCGCGGGTTCGTGAACAGCGCCCGTGCGATCGCGATGCGCTGGCGCTGTCCGCCCGAAAGCGACGAGCCCTGCTCGCCCACCACGGTGTCGTAACCCTCGGGCAGCTCGCTGACGAATTCGTGCGCGCCAGCGAGTTGTGCGGCGCGCATCACGGCCTCGATCGGTGCGGCCGGGTCGGCGATGGCGATGTTCTCCCGCACGCTGCGGTTGAACAGCAGGTTCTCCTGCAGCACCACGCCCACCTGGCGACGCAGCTGCGCCGCGTCGATCAGGCTGATGTCGACCCCGTCCACCAGCAGCCGACCCTGCTCGGGGGTGTAGAGGCGCTGCACCAGCTTGGTCAAGGTGCTCTTGCCGGAGCCGGAACGCCCGACGATGCCGATCACCTCGCCGGGCTTCACGTCCAGCGTCACCGCATGCAGCACCGGCGCCGCCTCGGGCCGGTAGCGGAAGGTGACGCCGTCCAGCGTCACGCGCCCCTTGATCGGGGGCAGCTGCGCCGCGCTGGTGGGCGGCACCTCGGTGCGCGTGTTGAGGATGTCGCCCAGGCGTGCCATGGAGATGCCGGTCTGCTGGAAGTCCGTCCACAGCTGCGCCATGCGCATGATGGGTTGCGCAACGCGCTGCGCGAACATGTTGAACGCGACGAACTGGCCCACCGTGAGCTCGTTGTTCATCACCAGGTGGGCGCCGTACCAGAGCGTCGCCGCGTTCACCAGCTTGCCGATCAGGTTGATGCCCTCGTGCGCCCAGGTGGCCAGGTTCTGCGTGCGGAAGCTGGCGGACACATACGCGGCCAGCTGGTTGTCCCAACGGCGCCCGAAGCTGGGTTCGAGTGCGCTGGCCTTGACGGTCTGGATGCCCGTGACCGTCTCCACCAGCATGGCCTGGTTCTCCGCCCCGCGCGCGAACTTCACGTCCAGGCGCTTGCGCAGCACCGGGACGACGGCCAGGCTCAAGGCCAGGTACAGCGGCAGGCTGGCGAGCACGATCAGCGTGAGCGGCACGCTGTAGAACAGCATCACCGCGATGAAGACGACGGAGAAGAACACGTCCAGCACCACCGTGAGCGCGTTACCGGTCAGGAAGCTGCGGATGTTCTCGAGTTCGCGCACGCGCGCCACCGAATCGCCGACGCGGCGCGCCTGGAAATACGCCAGCGGCAACTGCACCAGGTGGCGGAACAGGCGCGCCCCGAGCTCCACGTCGATGCGGCTGGTCGTGTGGCTGAAGACATAGGAGCGCAGCCCGTTGAGGAGGCTCTCGAAGATCACCACCACCACCAGGCCGATCACCAGCACGTCGAGCGTCGTCATGCCGCGGTGCACCAGCACCTTGTCCATGACGACCTGGAAGAACAAGGGGGAGACGAGCGCGAACAGCTGCAGGAAAAAGGAAATGAGCAGCACCTCGCCCAGCAGCCGCCGGTACTTGACCAGGCTGGGGATGAACCAGGAGAAGTCGAACTTGGCCAGTTCACCGGCCAGGCTGGCGCGGCTGGTGACCAGGATCAACTCACCGGTCCAGTGCGCCGTGAAGACGCTCATGGGCTCGATCGTGGGGCGGTTCGCCACCGCGCTGTCCTGCAGCAGCACGCGCTGCCCGTCGCATTGCGCCAGGATGACCGGTCGCACGGTGCCGTCCTCGCTGCGCACGAGGGCGAGCGCCGGCAGGGGCACCAGCGGCAGGCGCTCCGGCGTCGAGGAAGACAGCTTGGCCTTCATGCCCAGGTGCTTCGCCGCACGCAGCAAGTCCGGCGTGCCGACCGGCTCGCTGGGGTGCAGGCCGAGCTGGTGCGCCAGGGTGGCGGGCTCCGCGCTCACCTGGTGGAAGCGGGCGATGGCACAAAGGGCCACCAGCGCGGGCGACGCGGGGGCCTGGGGCTCCGCGGGCCTCAGCGACGGCTGTGCCGGCGGGACGAGCGCCTGGTCTGGCGAACCTTCGGGTACTGCTGTCACTCTAGCCTCTTGAAGTCGTGAAGCCGGGCGTCATGCGCCCAGGCCCGCCGCGATCAGCGGGTTGACGTTGTTCTGCGCAGTGGGCACCAGGCTGCCCTGCGTGGCTCCTGCCGGCCCGAATGCCGCCATGGCCTCCACCAGGCGGTTGACCTGGCTGTCCAGGCCAGCGCCCGCACGCGGGACGGCACTGACCTCGAGCTTCTGCACCATCAGGTGGTCGTTCGCTTCCCCTTGCCGCGCGGCGACCACCAGGACGTTGCCTTCGCGGCCGCCGGCGTTGATATCGGCCCAGCGGGTGCTGCCACTCCCCAGGTTCAGCTCGGTGAAGCCGAGACCCGCGAGCACGGCGTTGCTCATGGTGGTGATCGGAGCGGCGGCATTGCCGATCCACACCGTGATGTCGCTGTCCCCCTTGACGTAGCCCAGGAAGGCCTTGTCCACCACCACCGACTGGGAGAACTGGTAGACCACGTAATTGTCGCGGCCGCTGTTGTCGAGAGCGTGGGTGCCGGCACCGGAGCCCTGGCCCTCGTGGTTGTCGGTCACGCCGTGCCCACCCGCGTAGCTACCCAGCCAGGCCCGGTTCCAGGTGCCCGCATTCTTCTCGCGGCTCCAGGCAGTGGCCGACACCGAAATTCCGGTGGCCGCATCGCCGTACACCCTGCTGTTGCCGTCCGGGCCATCGGCCGAGGAGTTGCCGGCGAAGTTGTAGCCGACGCGCATCGGCACCGCCTTCAGGCCGGCGTCCCAGGAAAGGTCGTTGACGCCCGCTTCGAGCCGGATCACGGCCGTCCTGCCACTGGCGTCCACGTCGGAGTCGCGCGTATCGTCCAGGCCCTGGTCACGCTTGGCATACGCGTAGCCGGTGGGCGCCACCACCTGCACGGTGTAGCTGCCGGCCCCGAGTCCGTCGAACAGGTAGCGGCCAGACGCATCGGTGGCGACGCGGGAGAGCACCGCCCCTGCCGCATCCAGCAGCTTGACCATGACGCCGGACGCGCCGAGCTCCCCGGCATCGCGCAGACCGTTGTCGTTGCTGTCCAGGAACACCTGGTCGCCGATGGAGCCGCTGCGAGGCAGTTCGCCGAAATTGTTCTCCTGGCCGTGCACGCCGGCGCCGAGGGCGATGCCGGTGATGGCGTCCGCCTCGACCGTGCCGCCGCTGCTGCCCGCGGTGTCCCTGCCATCGAGATAGTCGTGCGGCTGCGTCTCACGCAAGTCGTAGCGGCCGGCGCGCAGGTTGGCGAACTCGTAATAGCCGGACGCGTCGGTGCTGGTGGTCGCGGTGACCGTGCGGCCCAGGTCGTCCACGCCCGCGAGCGTGATCACCGTGCCGGCGATGCCCGGTTCGGCGTTGCGCATGCCGTCATTGCCGGCATCCACGTACACATGGCCGGACAGCTTGCTCGTCCCCGCGGCCGCACCGGCGATCCGGATTTCGATCTGCGCCGAAGCGGCCAGCGCGACCGGCGCGTCGTCGCGCACGTCGTACGAGAACGTTTCGACCAGGGTCGCGCCGGGAGCCAGGTCCAGCACCGCGGGCAAGCTGGTGTCGAGAAGGTAGCGGTATGCCCCGTTCGCTTCGAGCGTGAGCGTGCCGTACCGACCCGCGGCGACACGTGGGCTGGCGGCCAGCACCGTTCCTGCGTCGAGGTCGCTGTCGTTCGCCAGGACATTCCCGGCCACCTCGGCGGAAACGCCGACCTGCATGTAGCTGACATCGTCGCGACCCACCGGCCGGTCATTCGTGCCGTTCACGGCGACGGTGAAGCCGGCGCCGCTGCTCGCGATGCCGTCGCTCACCGCGTACCCGAAGTGGTCCTGCAAGGTGGCGCCTTCGCCCAGCGCCTGCACCGCCGCGTGGGAGTGGTCCAGCACGTAGGCATAGTTGCCATCGGCGTCCAGCGTGAGCTGGCCGTATCGACCCTGCATCGCGCCTGCCGCGAGGACGCGCAGGGTGTCGCCGGCATCCACGTCGCTGTCGTTGGCCAGCAGGTTGCCGGTCACGGGCGCCGCGCTGTCTTCATGCGCGCTGGCGACGTCGTCGCGCGCCACCGGGCCGTCGTTGGATCCGCTGACAGTAACGGTCAGTGTCGCGCCGCTGGTCGTGGTGCCGTCGCTCGCCTGGTAATCGAAGTGCTCCTCCACGCGCGCACCCTGGCCGAGGGCCTGCACCTCGGCGCGCGCGTTGTCCAGGAGATAGCTGTAGCTGCCGTCAGCGCCGAGCGTGAGCTGCCCATAACGTCCCTGCAGGACGCCGGCATCCAACACGGCCAGGGCCGTGCCCGTATCCGGATCCTGGTCGTTGGCCAGCACGTTGCCCGCCACGGCCGCCACGCCGTCCTCGGCGGCTGCCGCGGCGTCGGCGACCGCGACGGGTGCATCATTGGTACCGCGCACCGTGATCGTGAAAGCGGCACTCGCCACCGCCGCGCCGTCGCTCACCTGGTAACTGAAGTTCTCCTGCACGGCCTCGCCGTGGCCCAGCGACTGCACGGCGGGCAGGGAGTTGTCCAGGAGGTAGCTGTAGCCGCCGTCGGCCTGCAGCGTGAGTGCGCCGTATTGCCCCTGGACGACGCCGGTATTCACCAGCGTCAGGGTGGCGCCCGCATCCACGTCACTGTCGTTGGCCAGCAGGTTGCC
>DATAGN010000106.1:0-1533 GCA_036263715.1 Ramlibacter sp. | reverse complement strand
CGGAGGCTTACCTGCGCCGGCTTGCCACGGAGCACGGGTTCGTTTTCACCGCCTTGCGCAGCGCCTGGTCCAGGTCCCACAGGATGTCCTCGACATCCTCGATGCCCACCGAAAGCCGGATCATGTCCGGGCGCACGCCGGCGCGCGCCAGCTCCTCGGCATCGAGCTGGCGGTGCGTGGTGGACGCAGGATGGATCACCAGCGTCTTGGCGTCGCCGATGTTGGCCAGGTGGCTCATGAACTCGCAGGCGTCGATGAAGCGCTCGCCCGCCTTGACCGCGTCGTCGGCGCGGATGCCGAAGGTGAGGATGCCCGAGGCGCCCGGCTTGCCGTCGACCATGCGGAACTGCTTGCGCGCCAGCGCATGGTGGGGCGAGCTCTCCAGGCCGGGGTAGTTCACCCAGCCCACGAGCGGGTGGTCCGACAGGAACTCGGCGACGCGCAGCGCGTTGCGGCAGTGCGCCTGCATGCGCAGGTGCAGGGTCTCGACGCCCTGCAGGATCAGCCAGGCATTCAGCGGTGAGAGGGCGGCGCCGAAGGTGCGGTTGACTTCCATGCGCGCCTTCATCGTGTAGCCGAAGTCGCCGAAGGTCTCGTAGAACTTGACCCCGTGGTACGCCCGGCTCGGCTCCAGCATCTCGGGAAACTTTTCTTTGGCCAGCCCGCTGCCCCAGTCGAACTTGCCCGACTCCACCACCACGCCGGCCATCGTGGTGCCATGGCCCCCCAGGTACTTGGTGGCGCTGTGCACGACGATGTCGGCGCCCAGCGCGAAAGGGTTGCACAGGTACGGACTGGCGACGGTGTTGTCGATGATCAGCGGCAGGCCGTGTTCGTGCGCGATGCCGGCCACGGCCTCGATGTCGAAGACGTTCACCAGCGGGTTGCCCAGCGTTTCGCCGTACACCGCGCGCGTGTTCGGCCGGATGGCGCGGCGGAAGTTGTCCGGGTCCGCCGGATCGACGAACGTGGTCTCGATGCCCAGGCGGGCGAAGCCGATCCCCAGCTGCCCCACGGTGCCGCCGTAGAGGGTGGACGCCGCCACGATGTGGTCGCCGGCCTTCAGGATTGCGAGGATGGCCGTCATCTGCGCGGCCATGCCGGTGGCGCAGGCCAGCGCCGCGCGCCCGCCTTCCAGCGAGGCAATGCGTTCCTCCAGCACCGCCACGGTCGGATTGCTGATGCGGCTGTAGACGTTGCCGAAGGTCTGCAGGTTGAACAGCGAGGCCGCGTGCTCGGCCGAGTCGAACACGAAGCTGGTGGTCTGGTGGATCGGCGTGGCGCGCGCGCCGGTCACCGGATCAGGGATGGCGCCGGCGTGGATGGCGCGCGTGCCAAAGCCGTAGTCGTGGTCCTTGTCGGTCATTTCAATAGAACAACTGCTGCGGCCGGCGCGCCGAGATCACCCTGGTGTTCACGCCCGCCCAGTTCAGGCCGCCGAACAGCCGCGCGTGCTCGATCTTCACGCAGCGGTCCATCACCACGTCGAGGCCGGCGAGCAGATCGACATGGTGGACTGCTTCCGGCGCCCCG
>DATAGN010000105.1:0-2890 GCA_036263715.1 Ramlibacter sp. | reverse complement strand
CCCAGGCATCCGACTCCATCTCGAGCAAGCGCTTGTAGCTTTCCAGCCTGGCCGTGGAGGAGTTCATGGCGCATCGTGAAGGCAGACGGGGCGCCTCACAACGCCTTCCACTGGTCGATGCAGTGCCGCGCCAACGCGGTCACCCAGTACGGCTCCGACGGGTCGAACGCCAGCCCGAACCGCGGGCTGACCAGGAAGCGCACGCGCTCGAACGCCTCGGCGTCCTGCCCGCGGACGAAGGCGGCCAGCATCCCGAACGGAACGGAGATGTTGCCCACGGACAGCACCCGGGCTTCGCGGGTGACTTCCTCCAGCCGCCCGCAGTCCTGGAAGCGGTAGACCACGTCGCCGTAGTCCATCTCGTTGAGGCCCACGCCGTTGCGCTCGACGCGCCACGGCCGGCCGCGCGCCTGCTTGATCTGCGCGCGTGTCGCCGAGAACGGCGTGCCGTCGACCTGCACGTAAGGCTGCAGCTTCACCCCGCCAGCTTACTTGCCCGTGGTGGTGGCGGGTGCCTGGGCGAGCTGGGTGCCCCTGGCCGGCACGTCGTACGAGCCGAACAGCTGCTGGGGCGTGCGCGTTTCCGGCAGCACGTAGACGAACGCGCCGTACTTCATCACGCTCGGCTTGAGCACCGCGTTGTAGAACTTGTGCGGAACGTTCACGCAGCCGTTGGAGATGCGGTTGTCGCTCGCCTCCGGCGTGGCCATGCGCTCGAAGCGGCGTTCCTCGGCCGCCACCTTGCGGATCCGGTGCATCGAGACCGCGGCGTTGTAGTCGATCCAGATGATGTCCTCGCCGCTGGTGTTCTTGCCGGGCAGCGCCAGGAAGCGGCCGGCGGGCGTGGTCTTCTCTTCTTCCTTCAGCTGCGACAGCGGCTTGTTGCCCACGCCCGGCGCGCTGTGGTCGCCGACGGCCTTGCCCAGCAGCACGGGCGTGCGGCTCTTGAGCTTGCCCTGCGGATCGAATACGTACAGCTGGGCCTGCTTCTTGTCGATCAGGACGAAGGCCTTCTTCTTGTTGTTGCGCGTGTAGGAAACCCAGTTGGCCAGGTGCACGACGTCCGCCGGGGCGGCTTCGTTGCCGAAATTGGCGAGCGGGCCGGGCGTGAGGTCCTCCGCCTTCCTGCCCGGTCCCTTCGCCGCTGCGGCTTTCGGGGCCGTGGCCTTCGCGATCGCCACCTTCGGCTGCACAGCCGGCTTCGCCGCCACATGCTTTGTTGCCGCTGCCTTGGCTGCCGCCGGCTTCGCCGCCGTGACCTTCGTGACGGCTGGCTTGGCGACCGCGGGTTTCGCTACCGCCACCTTGGCATCCGCCTTCCTCGCGGAGGCCTTCGGACCGGACCTGGGTACCTGGGCTACCGCCCTGGGCGTGGTACTGGAGACCTCTTCGTCGGTGGATCCGCTCGCAGTCGCCACCTGCGGGGCAGCGAACACCGCCGGCGCCAGCAGCAGGGCCCCCAGCAACAAGGCCTTGTGCAAGGCGGCAGTGAGCGGGGCAGCTTGCGGGGGGCGGAGCGCTTGCATGGGACTTCCTGGCTGAGTGAATCCGCAGCGTACGGTTGGGTCGGGCGCGGCTGGGTGCGCCGATGGCGGAACCCCCTGTAGGAATGGCTCCGGCGCGGGAGAATCCGGCAGACCCATCAACGAGGTACTCCCTTGGCAAGACCCACTGGCTGGCCCGACAAGATCATCGCCCTGCTGCGCGCGGGCAACCCCTCCGCCGCCATTGCGCAGATCAAGGTGGCGCCCAGCGCACGCGAGCTGCGCGCGCTGGAGAAGGCGCTCGCGGCGGCGCAGCTGGCGGGGCGATGGCGCGATGTGGACATCGCCATCCAGGAGAGCATCCAGGCGCTCTCGGCTCCACGCCTGCATCGCTCGCCATGACGACGCCCGCGTTCGCCGACCTCGGCCTCGCCGGCGAAATCGCCCGTGCCTGCGGCCAGGCAGGTTTTTCCGCGCCCACGTGGATCCAGCAGCAGGCGATCCCCGTCGTCCTGCAGGGACGCGACCTGCTCGGCCTGGCACCGACCGGCTCGGGCAAGACCGCGGCTTTCGCGCTGCCGCTGCTGCAGCGGCTCGCTTCGACGACCGCGGTGGGCCGACGGCGCGTGCGCATCCTGGTGCTGGTGCCGACGCGCGAACTGGCGGCGCAGGTGGGCGAGGTGTTCCGCGTGCTGGGCCGCTCGCTGCCGGCGCCGGTGAAGGTAGCGGTGCTGTTCGGTGGCGTTTCCGTCAATCCGCAGATGATGGGACTGCGCGGCGGCGCCGACGTGGTGGTGGCCACGCCGGGGCGGCTGCTGGACCTGGTGGAGCGCAACGCGCTGGACATCTCCCGCGTCGAGGCGCTGGTGCTCGACGAAGCGGATCGCTTGCTGGACCTCGGGTTTGCCGCCGAACTCGAGCGCGTGCTCGCCGCAGTTCCCGCGGCCCGGCAGAACCTGCTGTTCTCCGCCACTTTTGCCGAAGGCGTTCAGGCCCTCGCCCACGGCTTGTTGCGCGACGCGGTCCGCATCGAAGCGCAGGCAGATGAAGCGGAGCAGCCCGCGATCGTGCAGCGCGTGATCGAAGTCGATGCGGGCCGCCGCACCGAGTTGCTGCGGCACATGGTCAAGGAGGCACGCTGGCGCCGCGTGCTGGTGTTCGTGGCGACGCGCCATGCCACCGAGCACCTCGCGCGCAAGCTCTCCGACGCCGGGATCCCCGCTGCCCCGCTGCATGGCGAGATGAGCCAGGGACATCGCACGGACGTGCTCGATGCCTTCAAGGCACGACGCACGGATGTCCTCGTCACCACCGACCTCGCGGCGCGCGGCATCGACATCCCGGAACTGGAAGTGGTCGTCAACTACGACCTGCCCCGCTCGCCGACCGGCTATGTGCACCGCATC